>CBHWDR010000122.1:0-7674 GCA_966112575.1 uncultured Chitinophagales bacterium | reverse complement strand
TTTCTGCCAAACGGTGACTTTCGTCACGTTGTGGCCGTAGCCAGCTCATGGATCAGGATGTAGACGGCCATCGCCAGAACGAACCAGCCGAATCCTTTCCGGAGGCGGGCACCGCTGATACGGTGGCTCAGGCGGCTGCCGATGAGGATGCCGGTAATGGCGATCAGGGTGAGCGTAATTAGCAGTTTCCAGTTGAGTGCATAGTGCCCGATGTCGCCCAAGAAGCCCGCGATCGAGTTCATGGCGATGATCAGCAGTGAGGTGCCCACCGCGGTCTTCATGTCCATATGCAGGATGAGCACCAGGGCCGGGATGAGGAGGAAGCCGCCCCCGGCACCGAGGAAGCCGGTAACGAGTCCCACCGTAATGCCGTAAACCAGGAGCCAGCCGCGACTGCGCACCGCACCGGTAACGGTCTCCGCCCGGTGGCGGATCATCGACAGGGCGGCGAAGAGCATGAGGACCGCAAAGAGCACCATGGTGAGTAAGGAGAAGCTGATCGCCACGCCGCCGATGGTGGTGATGTGCGGGGGAATATGCGGGATGAGGAACTTGCGCGTAAGCAGCACGGTGACCACCGAAGAAAGCCCGAAAAGGCCGGCGGTACGCAGGTCGGCCGTGTGGCGGCGGATATTGCCGGCAGCGCCCACAAGGCTGGTGCTGCCCACGATGAACAGGGAATAAGAAGTGGCGGTAACGGGAGCGATGTGAAACAGGTAGACGAGCACCGGCATGGTGAGAATGGATCCGCCGCCGCCGATCAATCCGAGCGAGACGCCGATCAGGGCAGCGCAGGCATAGCCGATGAGTTCATTCATAGATGCAAGATGCTGTGGGTGAAGCAGGTTTTCGGTGACATTCGTCACTACCCGGGCTTACTTCGGTTCAGTTGATCGACAGGTCCACGATCTCCACCGACTGCCGGTGCAGGCGAACCATGCCTTTGTCGGCCAGTTTCTTCAGCAGGCGCGTGATCACTTCGCGGGAGGAGTTCAGCTCCTGTGCGATCTCTGTATGCGTGAGGGGGATCTGGCTCGACTTCAGCTTCTCTTGGTGCCTCCGCAGGTAGAACACCAGGCGCTCGTCCATATTGCGGAAGGCGATGTGGTCCATGGTCTGCAGCAGCTCTTCGAAGCGTTCGCGGTAGGTGCCCAGCACGAACTGGTACCAGGAACGATAGGTCTGCATCCAGGTGTCCATCTGCTGCAGGGGCAGCGCGATCACGGTTGTCTCCGACACGGCTTTCGCGGTCAGCTCGCTGGTGTCCTGCTTCGCTGCGCAGACCATCGACAGCGCGCAGGCCTTGCCGCCATCGAGGTAATACATGAAGAACTCGTTGCCTTCATCATCTTCGCGATAGATCTTCACCAGTCCGTGTAGCACGAGCAGGGTGCTGCGGATGTACTGACCGGTGCGCATGAGGATGGAGCCTTCGTTGAAGGTGTGCACTTCACCCACCTGGGCGATCTGCTCTACCAGGGCGGGTTCCAGGCCCGGGAAAAATTCGTGGATCTCCTGTTCGGTTGGTCGCATAGTTCTTCTGTGAACCGGAAGGTAAGCTAAGTCTTTCACGCCGTTGCCTGGATCGTAAAGGCGAAGGTGGAACCCTTGCCCACATCGCTGGTGATCGTGAGGCGTCCGCGGTTTTTTTCGATAAACTCCTTGCTGATGAGCAGGCCGAGCCCCGTGCCTTTTTCTTTCTCGGTGCCGCGGCGGCTGGCCGTGCTGTTCATCTCCAGTAATTTCCTTACCCGTGATTCGCTCAGTCCGATCCCCCGGTCGCGCACTTCGATGAGCACCTGCTGCTCCTTCTTCCGGGCCAGCACTTCCACTTCGTGGTTGCGGTGACTAAACTTGATGGCATTGGAGAGCAGGTTGCGCACGATGAACTCGGTCATGCTCTTGTCGGCGAAGCCAAACAGCTCTCCCTCGGCATCGATGCGGATCCCGATGTTCTTCATATGCGCGTTGAGCTGCAGGAGCCGTGCCGCATTCTCCAGCACGGGCTTCACCGCGAATTTCTCCTGCCGGAATTCGAGTAGGTTCATCTGCGACCGCGACCACTGGAGGAGATTGAACATGAGTTCATTCAGGTGGTCGAGCGATTGCTGCGCCTGTACGAAGAGCTGGTCCTTTTCTTCTTCGCTCAGCTTGTCGTGGTGCTCCGTGATGAGCTTGAGGAAGGACTGCATCGTAGCCAGGGGATTGCGCAGGTCGTGGGAGATCACGGAGAACAATTTGTCCTTGATCTGGTTGAGCTGCGTTTGCTTGAACTCCGATTCCTTCACGAGGCTGAACGAGCGTTCGAGTTCGATATTTTTCTGCTTGAGGTCAGCGGTCTGCTGTGCCACCTGCCGGATAAGTTCCTGCCGCTGTTCTTCGAGCAGTTCTTTTTTCTCGCGTTCCTTTTCCAGTGCCAGCCGTTCTTTCTCGAGCGTTTCCCGGGCAAGCGCAGCGCGCATGCTGTTGAGGCGACTGGCCAGGCCGAGGGAGAACACGATCACCTGGATGAGAAAGCCGATCTGCACGAGGTAGCGGGTGGCGAAATTGTCGGGCAGCACGCTGAGCTCGCGGCCAATGAAGAGCACAGCGCCGATGGCCAGTACGATATTGGCCCAGATAAAGAACTTCGCCGGCTGGTAGCGTGCCCGGTAATAGGCCATCAGGCCGGCGCCCAGCATCAGCAGGTGCACGAAGGTGTTGGCCAGCGCGATCACGTCGAGGAGGGGCGCGATGATATCGGTTTGAGTCTGGTAGGCGAAGAACCCGGTGATGAGGATCGCCAGGTTCAGGCCGATGAGGATGTTGATGATGCGGTTGATGCCGGGCAGCACGCTGCGCGTGTGCAGGTAGGTGCGGGTGAAGAGCAGGCGCGTGAGGATGTTGAAGGGTACGATCATCAGGTAGCAGAACGTATCCCAGACCGGCGCCTGCGGCCAGAGGTATTCGATGCCGAAGCCATAATAAAACGCGAAATAACTCCCGATGCCGAGGATGCTCAGTACATACCAGAAATAGCTGAGGTCTTTTACCGCCACGCCGATAAAGCCATTGTACAGTGCCATGATGAGGATCACGCCGAGGAAGATGCCCTGCCAGAGCAGCCGGCGGTTGTCGTTGTGCTCATGGATGAAAGCGGGAGTGATGGTCAGCGGGTAAGTGCGCGGTACGTAGATGCTGAAGACGGGGTTGAGCCGAAGCCATACGCGCTGCGCTTCTCCCTGGCGCAGCCAGAAGCGGAAGGCGGTCTGGCTGCTGATCACCGAGCGCTGATCGAGCGGGAGCAGGCTGCCCGAAACCAGCGGCTGTTGCGCATTGCCGAGGTAGAGCGCTGCCTGTCCGGTCTTGGGCACGCGCAACACATACTCGCCATCGCGGCCGGTCCGGTTCTGAATATCGAAACGCATCCAAACCGTTGCCGATGGTGCGTGAAAAGGAATGGGGTATCGGTCCAGGGCGCGAAGCGAAGTGCTGTCCAGCTGATTGGGCGAACGTACAGCGCCGGTATCGATGAGCCATTGCACCTGTCCGGCGGTCAGTGTTACCGGGGCGGTTTCGCTGCGTAATGCCACCGGCTGCGTCTTGGCAGCAAAAACGGAGAGTAAGAAAAAGAGCAGGCAGAGACCGCGCAGCATAAGCCGATGGGGTTTGTGTAAATTTATTAGTTTGCACACAACCTCCAAACTGCTTATGCCGGGAATCAAGATCATGCTGGTGGAAGATGACTGGATCATCGCGCGCGAAATGGCCTATTCCTTACAGGACTTTGGCTTCGAGGTGCCCTGCTCGGTGGAGTCGGGCGAAGAGGCGCTGCAGCAGCTGGCTGCCGTGCAGCCCGACCTGGTGCTGATCGACATCGGCCTTTCAGGCGAGCTCTCCGGCCTTGATGTGGCGCGGCGCCTGAAGGAAGCGCAGATCCCCTTCATCTTCCTCACCGCCCTGGCCGATGCCGCCACCATTGCGCAGGCCAAGCTCTCCGAGCCCTACGCCTACCTGGTGAAGCCCGTCAAGCCTGAGTCGCTTTATTCCACCATCGAGATCACCCTGCACAATGCGGCACATCGTAAAGAAGCGCCTGCTTCCCCGCCGCTGAAAGAGGGGCTCACGGCCGATGAAGGCATCTTCGTCAAAACCCGCAGCCGCCTCGAAAAGCTAATGCTGAAAGAGATCCTTTGGGTGGAAGCTTCGGACATCTATGCCCTGGTGGTCACGCCCACGGGCCGCCACCTGCTCACCAGCAGCCTGAAGACCGTGGAAGAGAAATTCCCGGCAACCAAGTTCCTGCGCGTGCATCGCTCTTTTATCGTCAACCTCGACCGCATCGACGCCATCGAGGAAAATGACCTCATCATCGGGCAGGAGCGCATCCCCATCGGCAAGACCTACCGCGACAAGCTCATGGCCCGCCTATCTTTCCTGTAAAGACCTGGCTTTGCGGCTTGCCCTGCCGATCCATTCGTTCACCTCAAAAAAACCGACGTTCGCAAGGTTCCTACGGCGTGGAAGGGATGAAAAAGATAATTTGATTCCCGATTGACTGCGTATGAATAAGCTTGCCACGCCCGAAATGGTTGCTGCTATCTGGATCGTGTTGCTGCTCTATGTAGCCACGATCATCTACTTCGTGGTGCAGGGCGCAAAGCGTACGCGTTCCATTGCCGATTATGCCACCGGCAGCATCAACTTCTCACCGGCTTTCCTCGGGCTTTCCCTTGCCGCTTCGATCAGCAGCGCGGCCACCTTCATCATCAACCCGGGTTTCGTGGCCTATTACGGACTCGCCGGTTTTCTTTCGATGGCCGTGTTCATGCCGGCCGGCATGCTGGTTTCGCTTTATGTGCTTTCCAAGCGCTTTCGCCGCTACGGCCGCTCGGTGCAGGCACGTACCATCGCACAGTGGATGGAGAAGCGGTATAACAGCGCCTTCTTCTCCCGGTATTTCGGCGTGCTTAGCCTGCTGATGATCGCCTTTATCGTGATGATCTGCGTGGGCATCAGCCAGGTGCTGATCCGTTCCCTCAACCTGCCCACGGCGCCCACGCTCGCCTGCGTGGTGGCTTTCACCTTCGGCTATATGATGTTCGGCGGAGCCAACAGCATGGTCTATACCAACACCGTTCAGGCCTTCCTCAAACTGGCAGTGGCGCTCATCCTGATCTTTTCGGGATACGATTATTTTGCGCAGGGGCTGAACGGCTTCCTGCAGCAGCTGTCCGACATCGACCCGGCGCTGGCCCGGCCCTTCAATCCGCAAAGCCCGCTCTTCCGTGATTTTTTTGAAGTGGTGATCTGCCAGGTCGTGGTGGGCATCGCCATCGTATGCCAGCCGCATATCCTGACCAAGTCGCTGCTCCTGAAAAAAGATAAGGATGTCAATAAGTTTCTCTTTGTAGCCATAGCCGTGCAGGCGCTCTTTTTCCTCGTGGTGGTTGCCGGGCTTTATGCACGGCTCTATTTCCCCGACCTGGCTGTTAACGGAAGCAAGATCCCGCTCGACGGGGTGATGAGCACCTTCGTGGTCACGCGCTTTCCGGTTTACCTGGCGATCATCCTGGTGCTGGGCATGCTCTCCGCGGGCATGGCCACTCTCGAAGGCCTGATCCAGTCGGTGAGCACTACGCTGACCTCGGATGTGATCAAGCCGCTCTTCGGAAGGAAGCTGGTGCAGGAAGAAGCGGGCAAGGGCTTCGTTTCCGAGCTGGTGCTGAACCGGCTGGTGATCGGCGCGCTGGCGCTGGTAACCTTCTGGATCTCGTACGGACAGCTGACGCAACCCGATCTCAGCGTGGGCATCTTCGCACAGAATGGCGTGTATGCCTATTTTTCGGCCGTGTTCGTGCCCGTGCTTTTTGGTATCTTTTTCACCCATGTGCCCCGGGCCGCCGTGCTCGCAGGCTCACTGGTGGCGCTGGCCGTGCACTTCACCGTGTACTACGGTCGACTGACCCCTTACATGCAAACCGGCACCCGCAACCCCGGCATCGCTTCCGCCCTGGCAGTGACCGCCTCGGTGCTTGTTGCCCTGCTCATCTATTTCTTCACCCGAAAAAAAGCACATGAAGCCGATCGCGTTACTGCTGCTGCTCTGGCTGTGGATGCCCGCTGAGGGGCAGGACAGCTGCCGCCCCGATTACGGCCTTCCGGTGCATTATGTGCAACTGGATAGTATCCGTATGGCCTACGTGGAGAAGGGCAGGGGAGAACCGCTGCTGTTCATTCACGGCCTAGGCGGCAATGCTGCGCACTGGATGCCGCTGGTCGAACGCCTGGCTTCTTCCTACCGCTGCATCGTGGTGGACCTGCCCGGCTATGGCTGGTCATCTAAGAACCTTCCTTTCGGGGAGAACCTTATTCGTTATGATGCAGCCATGCTCGATCGCTTCATCAAAAAACTGAAGCTGAAGAAGCCGGTGGTCGTTGGTCATTCCATGGGCGCGCAGGTGGCGATGACGCTGGCCCTCGACTTCCCGAAGCGGGTGGGCCGCCTGGTGCTGATGGCGCCCGCGGGTATTGAGACCTTCACTGAACAGGAAGCCAGGGCCATGATGGCCGCAACGCCACCGGCAGCATTTGCGCAGGTGGAAGAGAAAGCCATCCGTCCCTCTTTCCTCCTGAATTTTTACCAACCCGGCCCCGCCATGGAAGCACTGATCCGCGACCGGGTGAAACTGGCCTCCTGTGCCGATTTCAGCCAGTATACCCGCGTGGTCTCCGAAAGTGTGAAGGGCATGCTCGGCCACCCGGTGCGACCGGACATCGCCCGGATCCACCTGCCGGTGCTGCTGATCACCGGTGCGGAGGATGCGCTCATTCCCAACCGCTATTTCCATCCCAAGCTGAAAGGCCCGGAGCTGATGAAGGAAGCCGTTGGTGTGCTGAAGGAAGGCAAGCTGGTGGTGATCGGGCAATGTGGTCACCTCGTGCAACTCGAGAAACCTGCCGAAACCGAACAAGCGATCCGTCAATTTTTACAATAAACGCTTTTGCCACTAAAACCAAACACAATGAGAAATTATCTGCTGCTTTTGCTTGCGCTGCTTCTCCAGGCTACGGGCTGGACCCAGTCGGGCGGCACCCTGCAGGGTAAAGTGACCGATGACCGCGGCCAGGGACTGGCAGGTGCAACGGTCACGCTCCGGGAGACCGGTAATTCCACCGTTACCAATTCTTCCGGGCAATATTCATTCAGCAACGTGCGCGCCGGTCGCATCACCGTGGTCGTATCCTATGTGGGTTATGCCGACCGCGAGCAGACCGTATCGATCAGCGCGGGCAAGACCTCCGAAGCCAATTTCGATCTCACCCTGACGGCCCGTGCAGGCGATGAAGTGGTGGTCACGGCTTCGAAGCGTCCCGAGAAGATCACGCGCGCCCCGGCTGCGATCTCCGTGATCAGCGCCCGCGACCTGGAGCAGACGGCCGGCTTTCTGCCCGGCGAACTGGCCTCCAAGATCCAGGGTGTGGAGTTCATCCGCACCGGCGTGAACGGCGTGGGCATCAACGCCCGCGGCTTCAACAATGCTTTCAATGCCAAGATCCTCCAGATGACCGACGGCCGCAACTCGATGATGGCCGGCGGCAGCGGACTCCCCTCGGGCATCATGAATACCGTGGTCAAGGAAGACATCGAGCGGCTGGAGATCGTGCTCGGTCCCAATTCGGCCCTCTATGGTC
>CBHWDR010000121.1:0-7700 GCA_966112575.1 uncultured Chitinophagales bacterium | reverse complement strand
AAGACGGCGCTCCATTGGTCCGCATCGAGAGCGGTGGGGTTGAACACCGAGGGTGATTCGTTGCCATAGCCCCATTCCTTATCGGTGAAGGTGTTGGTGGTGAAATGGATGAAGGCATTGAGCTCCATCTCATGCCAACGCAGCTGCGCGGCCGAGGGCACCGGCAATACCGGGGCCGGTGTTGTAGGCTGCGCCGCGAGTACATGGCAAAGCAGGAAGGCAGGCAGGAGCTGCAGGATGCGCATGCCGATAAAGTTCGGACTCGCGGCCGAACTTTATCAACAAGAAAAATTTCAACTGGCTTACTTGCCAAATAGGCCACCCAGCTTGCCACCGAGGCCACCGAGGTTTCCAAGCATGCCACCGATACCATCGGGCGTGATGCTGTGATCGTTGGGATCATTGGCCCTTGTAGCGAATTTCTGCAGCAGCCCGGGCAGAGCGCCGGCGATCGCGCCGGTAGCAGCCGGGGGCAGGCCGAACTTGGCGCCCAGGGCGCTTACCAGTCCGCCCGAGATCGCACCGGTCACAGGACTGTTCTGGCCGACGCCATTCTGGAGATGATTGAGCAAGCCACCGATACCGCCCTGTTGCGGCGCCTGTTGCGCAAGACCATGCGTGATCTGCGTGGCTACTTCCTGGTGCACGGCATCTTCCTGTCCGGGGGGAATGGATTGTGCCACCTGCGGGTTATTGCCCATGTGCTCTTTTACCATACTGACTACCTGATCGAACATATGTTGAAGTTTAGGCAGGACTACTGCACAAAGCAGACCAAACTGGCAAGCTACCAGCGAACGCTGACCGTGGTCCCCCGGCCCCGTTCGCTGTCGATCGCGAGGGTGGCATCCATCATGCGAACGAGGTCCTTGATGATCAGATAGCCGAGGCCGTTACCCTTGCGCTTGTCCACATTGGTGGAGCTGATGATGAATTCCTGCGAGAGCACATTGTCGATCTGCTCGGGTGTCATACCCACGCCTTCATCCGACACACGCAGCACGAAACCCTCTCCTTCCCGCGTGCAGGAAACGCGGACGGCGCCTTTGTCGGAAAAGCTGATCGCGTTCGACACCAGGTTGTACACAAGGATCTTCATCGGTTCGTAATACTGGGAAACCTGCAGGTCGGCAGGGACTTCATTCACCAGTTGCAGCTGCTTCTGATTGGCCAGCGAACGGAGCACGCCAAAGACGTTGTTGATCAATTCTTCGAGCTGGAATGCCTCTTTCACCTGCCGGCGGTTCTTATTCTGGTACTTGATCCAGTTGAGGATGTTCGTGCTCAGGAGCTGCAGTTCCTGCGAGGTATTGGTGATCTCTTCCAGCGCTTCGTTCTGCAGATCTTCGGGCATTTCCTTGCGGCGGGCCACGAGGTTCTTCGAGGCCACGGTAACGAACTTCAGCGGCGTTACGATATCGTGGCTGATGATGGAGATCAGGCGCGTTTTGATATTGTCGTTTTTCTCGAGCACATCGTTCTTTTCCTGCAGCTCGCGTGTTTTCTCAGCCACCTGTTGCTCCAGCGCCCGCTGCTGCTGCTCATGCTTGCGAATGCGCCACTGGTAAAAGGCCATCAGGAGTGCGGCGATGCCCACACCTACAAGCAGGTAGAACCACCACTGCTGATGCCAGGGCGTGGCAATGGAAAATTGAAGGCGGCTATACTCGTAGTTGTTCACGCCAAAGCCGTTGCGTTTCCGGATCTGGAGATCATAGCTTCCCGAAGGCAGATTGCTGAAACGAATATCCGATTCGCGATCAAGGTTCACCTGCTTCCATTCCCCCTCGCCATTCATGCGGTACTCGAGGTAGATGTTCTCGCGGTTGCTCCAGGCCGGATAGGCCAGGCGCACCACGATGTCGCTCGTGCGCGGCGAAAGCGCTTCGCGCAGGGCCGACACTTCGTACGGCTGCTCGTTGATCACCACATCGTCGATGTAGATCTTGCCTTCCGGTAATATGGGCGATACCCGGTCGGGGGCTACCCAAAGCAAGCCATCCATCGTTGGGAAAGAAAGGGTATGATCGGCCAGCTCCAGGGCGCAGGGCATACAGCCGCCGTTCATCTCCGTGATATCCATGCCATCGTTCTTGCCGTAATAATGGTAGTAGATGTCGGTGCCGGGGTGCTCGAATGCATGGATCAGCTCTTCCTGCCGGGCCTGGAAGAGGCCGCGGTTGGTACTGATCCAGATGAATCCCTTACGGTCGGGGATGAAGCAGTGCGCATAGAGCAGGTACTTGTTCTTGTCGAGGGGCATGGGTACCACCTTCCCGTTTTTCCAGATATAAAAACCTTTGCCATAAGTGCCGAACACCAGGTAATCGCCCAGCTTGCGCAGCGAGCGAACGCAATAGTCGTTGGCCCGGAACACCGTATCCATCCGTGCTTTTGCAATATCGTACCGCAAGAGGCCATTGCATGTGGCCAGTGTCAGCTTCCCGGATTCCAGTTCCTGCATGTCGTAGGGCGTATTGGTGAGACCCGCGGCATACCGGAGTAGGTAGTGAAGCGTGTCGCCGTCGAGGTAACCGAGGCTGGTTTCATCGGCGATATACACTTTGCCCTGCACGCTTGCCAGGGCCATCAGCCCCGAGATCGTGAAGCGATCATAGATCCGGGTCTGCCCGGTGGTGTAGCTGTACCGGTGCAGGAGGGTCCTGCCCGTGCTGCCTTCGGACCGGTAATACCAAAGCAGGCTGTCGGTACGGAAGGCCGAAAACACAAATGCCCCCCGAACCGGCACGAGGGCGGGGTTCACAGGCCTCTCGCCGATCACCTGGCCTTCATTGGTGAGGATATTTCCATCGGGCAGCTCCACCTGTGCATAGTAGGCATTGCGCTCGCGGATACCGGGCTGCTGGTTCTTTTTCGGGCGCACGCGGTTCTGGCTGATGACCACCAGGCCTTTCGAGTCCGTGCCGACAAAGAGCATCCGGAGTTTCCGGCTGTACTGAGCATACCGGATAAAGGCATTGGTAGGTACATTCGAGGCGATCCGCACCGCCTGCAGGCTGCCCGATTCTTCCCGCAGCAGCCAGGCTTGCCCTTCGGCGAAAAGGATCGGGTTCTCCATGCCGTTCTCCCAGTAGATCAGGTGATCCCGGTTGCGCAGGTCCATCAGGGCGCCCCGTTCGTCGAACAACGACACCGGCTCCACGGCATCATTCTCCGCAAACAGCCGGTAAAGACGGTTCTCATCGTTCACGAGGTAAACCTTGCCGCCAAGCCGGAAAATATGCTGTACCGTGTTGCCGGTCCAGGGCAGCGCAACGCGCCTGCCGCTGTGCAGGCCGAGGCGGTGGAGCACGCGCCCTTTCCGGAGATAGCAAAGCGTATCGCTAACGGAGACCACGCGGTCGTAAGGGATAAAGAAAAATGTGCCCGATCGCTTTGCCCGGTGCGTGGCAAAGAACTTCCGGGAGGCGGCCACCAGGAAAAGATTGTTGGGGATGCTATCACCCTGCGGCACGCTGTCGAAAAATTGCACGCGGTTGGCCTCGATGCGAAAGATGTTGCGGTTCTGGTCGGCGGCGTAGATCTCGCCTTCATAGTTGCGCACCAGGAAACTCATCCGCTCCGACGAAATGCGGGGCGTGTTCTCTTTCGTATATACTTTGAAATCGGAACCGTTGAACCGCACGATGCCCGCCTCGGTGGCCATCCAGAGAAAACCAGTTTGCTCATCCCATTGCAGGCCCTTGATCCCGTTGGAAGGCATGCCGTTCTCCGTGCTGTAAGTGCGCAGCACAAAGCCTTCCTGCTGCGCACGGAGCACAGTTCCCGAAACCAGGAAGAAGAGGAGCAGCAGCCAGCGGTTCATGATCTTAAATTTACTGAATTACCGCCCGTGCTTACTAATAATTGACATTGTAAAGCGTGGCCAGCTCGAGCAGCTCGCGGATGTTCCCGGCATTCGTCTTCTCATAGATCCGGGCCTTGATGGTGGAGATGGTGTTCATCTTCAGGTTCACCGTCTCGGAAATCTCCTTCGTACCCAAGCCCTTCAAGAGGTAATGCAGCACTTCCAGCTCGCGGGGCGCCAGCGTGGTGAAGGGATTGTCGCGGGAAGTAAAGCTGGCCTGCGTGCGAATGGGCTCATCGTTGAAGAACTGCCGCAGCACCTGGAGGATCTCCTCCTCTCCCACCGACTTCGACAGATAATATCGGATGCCGTATTGCTTCAGCGCTTCGCCATAGATCTCCGCGGGCTGCATCGAAAACACCATGCACTTCAGCTGCGGATAGAGCCGCGTGATATTCGGGATCACCTCCAGGGTACTTCCGTCAGTGAGCACGATATCGAGAATGAGGTGCGTGAACCGTTGCTTCACGAGCTCCTTCATCAGTTCATTGCAGGTAGTGGCCTCCGTGATATCCGAAAAACCAAGGTTCATCTGGATATACAGCTTCAGGCCCTTCCGGATGATGCTGTGGTCGTCGGCTATGAGGATCTTTGGTTGCATAATTGATCAGCGAATGATGGAGATCGTGCCCTTGAGCAGATCCGTTTTATTGGTCGTTAACTGAATGTAATAAATATAGGATCCGTTGGGCTGCAGCTTCCCGCCAAAAGTACCGTTCCAGGGCCGGGATGCATAGTTCCGGGTGGAATAGATGACCTGCCCCCAGCGGTTGTAGACGGTTACGAGTGCACCCGGATACAGGGCCAGGCCCGGAATCTCCCACACATCGTTCAACCCGTCGCCGTTGGGCGTAAATGCCGAGGGAACGAAGACCTGCCGGAACACGGATACCACTACCGAGTCACGGGCGCTGCAGCCCGTAAGCGGGTCGGTGGCCAGCAGCACGTAGCGCGTGGTGGTATCCGGTGTCACCACCGGGTTCAGCACCTGTGGGTTGCCCAGGAAGGTGGCCGGCGTCCAGAGATAGGTCAGCCCTGAGGCATTGCTCGTGGCATCGAGTGTGGTGGAGGCGCCGGGTGCTACGATCTTGTCCGGGCCTGCACTCACCACCGGTTGCGTGCGTACCAGCAGGCTGCGGTTCACAAGGGGCGAGCGGCATCCCTGCGCATTGCTGGTGAAAAGGCTGATCGTATAGGTGCCTGCGGTCGCATAGTTGCGGGGGAATGGCGGTATGCCCGTTCCGGTGCCGTTTCCGAAATTCCAGTTCCAGGTAAGTTCCGAACCGGACGTGGAAGAGACAAATTGCACCGGCGTGCCCGCACAGACCGTATCGGCCGAGATCGAGAAGGAAGCCGTCGGATTTGCCGCGATCAGCGGGATCGTCACCGACACCGTATCACTCGCGCAACCGGGCGAATAGACCACCACATGTTTGACCACCACCGATGTTGCCGGCAGGTTGTAGGCCACCGCAGCCGTGTTGCCGGTAGTGATCGTTGTGGTCTGTCCATTGCCGAAGGACCAGTAATAGCTGGCGGCGCTGCCCGCGCTGAAGGGATGACTGGAGGTAAAGCGGATCAAGCTGTCGACGCAGGGCCGGCCCGAAAAGCTGATGCTCAGCGGCTGCGCCGCAGCGCGCGTCACCGTGGTGCGGAAGGTATCGCTCGTGCAGCCGTCCGAACCGGTGGTCACGAGGCTCACCACGTAGTTGCCGGGAGCCGGGTAGAGATGGGTAAAAGGCTGGCCGTTCAAAAGACTGAGCTGCGTGGCATCCCCCAGGTTCCAGTTCCAGCCCGTGATCGTGCCTCCGGTGAACGTCGAGTTGTCCGTGAAGCGGATCGAATCGCCCAGGCAAAGGCTGCTGGCATAGGTGAAGCCCGCAACCGGCTTCGGCCGGATCACGACCATGCGCCGCGCCGTGTCGCCCACACAGCTCGACGAAGAACGCGTGACGAGGGTAACGGTATAGGTACCCGCCGCTGCATAGCGGTGGTAGAAAGGCGCGCCGCTGGTGCGCGTGGCCGTACTGTTATCACCAAAGTCCCACTGCCAGGTGCTGATGTTCCCCGATGCGATCGTGGAACTGTCACTGATCAGTACCGAATCGCCGCTGCAGTAATTGCCGCCCAGGCCAAATGCCGAATGGGGTGCAGGCAGGAGGCTGATCGTTTTCGTTGTATCACCGGCGCAACCATTGTCGGCAAACACGCGGTACCGAATGTTCTGCGTACCTGCCGTGGCGAAGCGCTTCTGTGCATGAAGGGTTGTCTGCGTGCTGTTGTCGTCGAAGCGCCATTCATAGGCAGTGAGGTTGAACCCGGCAGCGGAAGCGGCTCCGGTAAAACGAAACGTATCGGAAACGCAGGGGCCTCCGCTCACAGTGAAATCACTCACCGGTCCGGGACGCACCACTACACGAATCTCTGCGTATTCTGTCTGGCTGCAGTTATCGATCACCGCGGATGTATAAGAAACAGGAATGATAAAGGTGCCGGTGGTGTTGAACTGGAAATCCTGCTGCAGCGAATACACGTAATAGGTCCGGCCATTGATCGTCTCAGTGCGCACCGGCACCGGGCTGCTGACCACCGAATCTGCATTGGGCATCATCCCCGGAACGGCGCTCAGTCGCCAGGTGATGGAGCTGGCGGGATAGCCGATCTTCAGGAAGAAGCGTACCGGCGTTTTGGGACAGGTAAAGCTGTCTACCGTGCCGGCAGCGCCAAAGACATTTTTGATGCCGGTAAAGTAATTCAGGTTGTTGATGAAGGTGCCGATGTTGTAGCCATAGCTTTCAAAATAACCCAGGCCATACATGGTGCCTACGAAGGCCGAGTCGGAAGCGACGCGGTGCTGGGCGGCCGCGCCGGGAATGCGGGCCACGGCCACCGAGTAGCCCGGATGGTTGGGATGGGTGATGATATTGGCCGGACTGAAGGGCGCACCATCGAGGCGCAGGGATGCGAGGCCCGCGGTAGGCACGATCACGTTGAGGTAGTTGTAATCGATCGAGCGATTGCGCGTGGCATAAAAGAGCACATCTTTCCGCCCCTGCTCCATGGCGCTCAGGTAGAACATCTCCGGGTCGCCATAGGCGAACTGGCTCATATTGTAGCAGCGGTTGCCCCCCGGGGTGTACTGGGCCAGCAGGATGGGCTTGTCGGCCTCGATGAAATCGCCACCCAGGCTGTCCACATACTCATAATAAAAATTATTGATCAATCCCGAAAGCACAACACCATTACGGCGCACCACGGTGGTTGGATCCGACACGGCGATGCGGTAAAAGTTCTTGAACTGGTCGTTGATATTCGTGTTCGTATTGTTCAGCGTGTGGTAGGTGAGGTAGCGGGTGCCCCAGGCCTGGGTAGGGAAGATCTGCTGCTGCATGAACTCACCGCCATCGCCCCGGCAAAAACGGATGCCGCTGCTCCCGGAGAACAGGGCTACGGGATGGCAACGTCCGTCCGCTCCCGGAACGGAAAGCACCCTGCTGCCGGTCATATCCTTGCTCGCCGCCCAGAGCGCGTTGCTGCCGGCGGTGAGCTTGCCCATCACCGTGTAGATCTGTCCCTTCTGCAGGTTCACCGTATAGGTCTGTCCCGGCAGCCAGCCACCTCTCGTGCTATCCGAGGGCGTTACTTCAATGCGTGTATTGTCTTCCGAAGCGATCACGTAAAACCAGGAGTACCAGTCGGGTCCATTCTGGGTGATGGTGGCGGTGCTAGTTGGCGTGGAAAAAGCCGAACGGTCCTGGGCATAGTTCAATGAATAATACTTGTAGCCATAGGTCTCCACGGGCATGAGCATGGTGGCGCCGGAGACCATGGT
>CBHWDR010000120.1:0-7751 GCA_966112575.1 uncultured Chitinophagales bacterium | reverse complement strand
TAATACAATGCCCGAGGTGAGCAGGATCACCCGCATCATCTTACCCTGTATGGTCTTCTGCCTGCTCATTGGATCACGTCACTTACCCGCAGCAGCTTGGCGCTGATGGTGAGGCCCGCGTTTCGCGCATTGATATGGTTGATCTGCAGGCGCACTTTGTTGTTGTCTGTGAAAAAGCGGATCATGCCGCCGTTCCGTGCGAAATTGCCCGATTCACTCACCGTGAGCATCCCGCGCAGGTCCAGGCCCTTCATCGCCTCCAGCGGATCGCTCAGTCCGAGGTAAACGATCTGGCTGCCCCTGGCCTGCGCCAGCGTTGGGAAGCGCCGTACCACGATCGGCCGCCCGTTCACCTGCTCGCCTTTCGTGAGCTCGTCGAGGTAGGCGCCGAAAGGATCGGTACCCACGATGGCGATCACGAACTGGTTGCCCTGGAAGGAAGACGAGGGCCAGTCGATGAAATGGGTGAAATGATAGAGAAAAGCCGCTTTCACCTGGTACACCGGCGTTGCCTGTGCCTGCGCCCGGCTGCTGCCTATCGCCAAAAGCAGGAGCAGCATCAGGCAGCGAGCCAACCGGGAGCCGGGGGTGATATGTCGGAACAGCAGGTTCAAAAGCGGGCGGTCAGTTTAGCGTAAAAATGACGGGGCAGCTCGAAGGTCCCGAACTCGGTATGCTTGTTCTCGGCGAGGTTCTGTCCTGCCAGGGCCAGCTCCCAGCCTTTTCCGGAATAGGCCAGTCGGGCATCGAAGGTCCGGTAGGCAGGCACGCGGGCCGTGGCGAAGCTGGCAGAAAGTCCATCGAGGTGCCGCGCCACCACATCGAGCTGCAGGTGCAGGGGCAGGTCGAGGATCGACTGGATCATCGCCTGGTTGCGTACATCGTTGCCGAGATAGGCGGGATTGAAGTTGACGCCTTCTTTCGCGCGCAGTTCTTTTTTGAAGAAGGTATAGCCGCCCCGGAGGCGCCAGTTCTTCGTCAGCTCGTAGTTGCCGGCCAGCTCCGCGCCCCAGGCTTTCGCCTCCGACTGGTTGTTGATCACGTAGGTCAGCGTGCCGGGAAGGGCCGTTACACTGTATACATCCGTATAATTATTAAAGAATGTAGATATGGAGAACGAGGACAGGGCATTGGGCTGAAAACGGTAACCCAGCTCGTAGGCCACCAGTTTCTCCGACACGAAATCAGGTCCGCCGGCGACGCTGGGCACATTGGGCGGCTGCGGCGTCATGGGCAGGAAGTAGTCGCGGTCGAGGCGGCTGGGGGTGCGTACCGCGCGCGAAACGGCGCCCCAGAGCGTGCTCTTCTTCGTTAGCCAGGAGATCCGGGCATTGGGTTGCCATTCGAAACCGGTGTACACATTGTGCAGGAGACGGACGCCCGCGGTGAGGCGCAGCCGCTCCGCGATCCGCCACTCGTCCTGCGCGAACACCGTGGCCAGGTCCAGGCGCTTGAAGCGCGGCACGATGCCGGCGCCGGCGGTGTTCGAGAATCGGGCATCGTCCTTAACATATCTGTAGCCCGCACCATAAACAAAAGACTGGCGCTTGCCGATGGGCAGGCGGTGCTGCACGTCGAGGTCTATCGTGTTGATCTCGTCATACGAGGCCGTTCCCGCATCCTCCCGGTAATAGCGGTCGAAATACACCTGCAGGGTGAGGTCCGAAGAGTCGGAGAAGGCGCGGCGCCAGCGGGCCAGGATATTCTGGCCGTTCAGGTCCGAATGCCCGGGCTTGGTCTTGCGCGTGCCCCAATAATAATCGCCCTGCACTGTAAGCGCGTCGGCCGGCGTCAGGTTCCAGTCGCTCCGGAAACCTGCCTGGCTGATGCGCCAGGCATCAGCGTTGCGGTTGCCATTGGCCAGCTCCGTTGCCCGGCGGTCAAAGTGCTGCCCGAACACGCGGAAGCTGCCCTTCCTGCCGATCTTGCTGCCATAGCGAAGCGCGACGTTGTCTTTGATCCAGGAGCCTGCCAGCACGGAGGCGTACAGGCCTTCGGTTTGCGTGGCGCTCTTCGTTACGATATTGATCACGCCATTAACGGCATTGGGTCCCCAGAGCGTGCCACCGGGCCCGCTCACCACCTCGATGCGCTCCACGTCTTCCAGCACCACGTTCTGCTGTTCCCAAAGCACGCCCGCGTACAAAGGCGTATAAACGGTGCGTCCGTCGATCATCACCAGCAGCTTGTTGGAAAAGATATTGTTGAAGCCGCGGGCGCTGATGATCCATACGGAGGCGGATAATTGCGATACCTGCAGGTTGGTGGCCAGCCGCAGCGCCTCCGGGATATTGGTGGCCGCCGAACGGCGGATGTCTTCCGAGGTGATCACCTGAATGGCGGAAGCAGCTTCGGTGAGCCGTTGCGGGGTGCGCGACACGAGCGTCACTTCCATGTTCAGCAATTCATCCACCGAAAGTTTCTTGATCTCTTTCGGCGACAGTCCTGCCTGGGCCAGACCGGCCAGGGGCAGGATCGCGAGGGGCAGCAGCAGCGCCCGGCATCGGCGAAGTAGGGGTTTATGCATGTTCGGCAGTATGGGGGTAGATGATCGATCGTAACTCGGTTACCAGAAGGTTGAATTGCGCCGGCTTCACGAGGTAGCCGCTGGCGCCCAGCCGCAACGCTTCCTCCACGGCCGAAGGATCGGCATGCGTGGAGTAGAGATAAACGCGCGCCTCTTGCAGGTGTCGCAGGCCGCGGATCGCCCGCACGCATTCGATGCCGTTCAGGCGCGGCATATTCATGTCGATGAAAATAAAATCGGGATCGGTGCCGGCTGCTTCCAGCTCCTGGATGGCCTCGGGGCTGCTGTGGTAGTAGGTGCAGCACACGCCGGGCAATTCGTCCATGGCCAGGCCGAAGATCTCATGGTCATCCTCATCATTGTCGATGAGAACGCAGGTTAGTTCCGTTCGCATGGTGGTTAGGGTCTTATGAACTGCAAATGTTAACGAAAGTTAACCCATTTGAAGCAGACTCTGCAAAAATTTGACGGTGAACCATTTAAGGCCCGCCAACAGGCGAATGAATGTTTCACCTTCGAATCGGTTTCCTTTGGAAAAACTTAAACAACAGCATCTTCATTCCGGTAGGTGCGCTTCAGTTTCAGGTTGGTGACCGGCGCCACGATAAGCGGGAATTTCTCCACCACCACGTTGGACGTATCCAGCCCGAAGCCTTTTTCTTCCGAGAGCGAGATCTCTTTCAGCAGGAAGTAGAACTTCATCACGAGGCGCTCCATGAAGGGCAGCTCATTGTCCTGGCTCAGGTATTTCTCCATCACCACGAAGGAGAAGTCGCCCACGATGTTCGACTTGCCGAGGCTTTCGTAGCGCGAGGTGATGTTCACTTCCTTGTTGGCCACCAGGTCTTCCACCACTTTGCGGAACAACAGGTTGATCCGCGGCTGCATGCGGAAGCCGAGGCGGAACTCCACGCGGATGATATCGTTTGGTATGATGTGCTCCACTTCGTATTCCATCGAATACGGCGAGTCTACGGTATCCACATGCACGAACCAGTAGATGTCGGCGCGTTTCGGTTTGCGGTTGAGGATGGAGTAGATGATCTTGTGTTCGATCTCCTTGTGGTTGTCGGCCGACGTGAGGTAAACGAGGTGCGTGGCATACTTGGGGATCGCGCGGTCATTGCTCAGCTCCTGGATCTTGGGGATGTAATCTTCGATGCGCACGAATTCCACGTAGCGGTTCTTGATCTTCCGCGCCCGGTGCCACACGTACATCACGAAGAACAGCAGCCCGCCAACGAGCATGGCCACGTAGCCGCCATGGGGAAATTTATCGAGGTTGGAAACGAGGAACGAGCCTTCAATGGCGATATAAACGGCGAGGAAAAGGTAGACCCAGATAGGGGCTGAACGATGCAGGACAAGGTAGTTGGCAAGCAGCACCGTTGTCGACAGCATGCAGAGCGTGATGGCCAGGCCATAGGCCGCTTCCATCCTTGTGGATTCCTGGAAGTAGAGCACGATGCCGCAGCAACCGAGGAAGAGCAGGGTATTGATCCCGGGCACATAGAGCTGCCCGCGGGCTTCGGTCGGGTACTTGATCTTCATCTTCGGCCAGAGGTTGAGGCGCAGGGCTTCCGAGATCAGGGTGAAGGAGCCCGAGATCAGGGCCTGGGAGGCAATGATGGCCGCGCTGGTGGCAATGGCGATGCCGGCCGCCACGAACCATTCGGGCATAATGCGGTAAAAAGGATTGAAGCCGTTGGTGATCAGCGCCTCCGTGATGTACTGGCCTTTCATATGTGCGAGC
Organism: uncultured Chitinophagales bacterium; assembly: GCA_966112575.1. Classification (GTDB taxonomy): domain Bacteria; phylum Bacteroidota; class Bacteroidia; order Chitinophagales; family Chitinophagaceae; genus Flavisolibacter. The sequence goes on along the minus strand of CBHWDR010000120.1, from coordinate 3,471 downwards.
AGCCAGGCGCCCTGCCCGAGGTAGTTGAGGATGAGGCAGGTCTTGACGAAGATCCAGGACATGCGGATGTTGCCTTTGCCGCAGTGGCCGAGGTCCGAATAAAGCGCTTCGGCCCCCGTGGTGCAGAGAAAAACAGCGCCCAGGATCCAGAAACCTTTCGGGTAGGTGATGAGCAGCTTGATGCCGTACCAGGGATTGAAGGCACGAAAGATGCTCAGGTCATCCACGAGGTGGGTCACCCCGAGCACGGCGAGCATGATGAACCAGACCGACATCACGGGGCCGAACAACTTGCCGATGGAGGCGGTGCCGAACTGCTGCATGAAGAAGAGCAGGGCCAGGATGCTGATCACGATGATCATGATCGTTTTGATGCTGATATCGTGGAAGTAGGAGATGTTGCGCAGACCTTCGATGGCGGAGGTCACCGAGATGGGCGGGGTGATCATGCCGTCGGCCAGGAGGGAGGCGCCCCCGATCATGGCGGGGAATACGAGCCAGCGCCGCCGCCGGCGCACGAGCGCGAAGAGCGAGAAGATGCCGCCTTCACCGCGGTTGTCGGCCCGGAGCGTGAGGATCACGTATTTCACGGTGGTCATCAGCGTCAGGGTCCAGATCACGAGCGAAAGCCCGCCGATGATCAATTCGTCCGTCACGGTTTTTTCTTTGAGGATGGCGTTCATCACATAGAGGGGAGAGGTACCGATGTCGCCGTAGATGATGCCGAGCGCCACGAGTAATCCGGCGGCCGTCACCTTGCTGTTTGCGTGTGAGCCCATAAGTCATAACCCTTCCGGTCGCGGACGGGCGGGGGCAAAGGTAGGGGGCGTTCTGCGCATTTTCTGTGCTTATCGTTGAACGGGCAGGAGCAGTCGATTTCAGTGCGCAAGGCGATAAAAGAAAGGAGGCGCCAGCAGGAGGAAGAGCGGTACCAGGATCCATACGCGGCCCCGCCAGAGCGCATATTCCGCCAGCAGCGCATCCCAGCTGTTGCCGCGGAACCTTCCGAAGCCGAATTCAAAGACCAGGGTCAGCGCGGTCCATAGTCCGCCGATGGCCCAGGCCTCGGTATAAGACGGGGGCGGGAAGTGCTGGTTCACCCAGGCGATGTAGGCGGCAAAGACCGCGAGCAGCGAAAAGGTCGAGAGCCGGTGCGCGCGTTCAGTGCCCACATGGCGGGCATAGGCCAGGTCGCGCACGAGGCCATTGAGGACGGCCAGTACCAGCAAGGGAAACCAGAGCAGGACATAGGTGATCATGATCATTTATTTTTAAAGCGGCACTTTCTTCCAGGGATGCAGCAGCTCTCTTCCGCAGATCATCAGCAGCAGGCCGATGCTGCCCATGATCACCTGCAGGGGGTGAAAATGACGGACCATCAGGAGCTGCACCAGGATCCAGCCCGTGAGCAACCCGCCCTGGAAGATCACCAGCTTTGCCGCCTGTCGCTGATGAAAGACGAGGGCCCCGAGCACATAAAAGCTGCAGCAGCCGTTGGCCAGCAAGAGCACGAGTCCGGGAATGAAAAAATCGCGAAAGGGGGTGTCATCCAGCCAGGAAATCGGCAGCCCTAATTCTTCTCCGCTCGGATCGAGTACGAGCAGTCCGCCACCGTACATGGCGCCGGCGCCATTCACCAGCAGACCGATGACCGTAACTGTAAACAGGATGTTGAATCGCATGGTGCCGCGAAGCTAGGTGGCTTGGCGCGCGGTGATCATGATGCAGGTCAGGAAGGAAGCTGAGTCGGGCGGACAAACAAAAAGCCCCGAAGGGCTAATTGTATTCATTTTCACGGGTGTTTTTCAGGGTCGGTTAGCTATCGTGAAAAATAACTGGTGTTTTAAGAAAAGGCCCCGCGGTCCCGAAGGCAAGGCAGAGCCATTTTCAAGAGGTTTGATAGATTAACTGTTACGGTAGAGGCTGCAAGCGCCGTGCCAGACTCATGCGGTCTGGTACACAGAACGTTGCATAAAGGTGGTGTAGAGAATATAGCCCAATCCCCAGCCGATCATCACAAAAAACAGGAGCATGAAATAATCACCCAGGTAGATACTCAGCCCGATGCCGAAAAGGAAATAGAGGAACAGCAGCCCTTCGAGCACCGTGGTCTTGTTCCAGCTTTCTCCAGCCGCCTTCCGGCCTGGAGTACCGGCCGGGCCGTACTTGGGTGTGCGCACGAACACGGCCTGCCGCCCCAGCAGTCCCTCGAGCACCGCCCAGGCATTCTGCGCCGAAAGGCCCATGTACACCACGAGGAAGAGCGGGAAGTGCGCGAAGAAGCGCTGCGCCGCCGGGTGCCGGGCCGAGCGTGTGCCCTGGTAATAGAACACGGTGAGGATGACGAGGTTCAGGGAAGCGAACAGCGTGTATTGCGTAAGATCGATGAACTCCGGGTAATAGCTCCGGAAGAAGAGCAGGGGCACCGTGAGTAGCGCATTGATGAAGAGGGCGAGGAAAACGAAGCAGCCGGTGAGGTGGAAGATGCCATGCAGCTTCTTGCTCAGCGGGAGCCGCGCGGCCAGCAGGCTGCCGAGGTTCTTCCGGCTGTTCTGGGCCATGCCCTTCGTCCAGCGGAACTGTTGGGTCTTGAAGGCGCCAATGGCCGGTGGCAGCTCGGCCGGTACTTCGGTTTCCGAGGTGAACACCAGCTTCCAGCCCCGGAGCTGCGCACGGTACGAGAGGTCGAGGTCCTCGCTCAGCACATTGCCATCCCAGCCGCCCGCATCTTCGATACAGCGGCGGCGCCAGATGCCTGCCGTGCCGCAGAAGTTGATGAAATAGCCCGCCCGGCTGCGCCCGTCCTGCTCCACCGAAAAATGCGTGTCGAGGAGGAAGGTCTGGATGCGGGTGAGGCTGTTCTCCTCGCAGTTGAGGTGCCCCCAACGGGCCTGTACCAGCCCCACTTCTTCGGAATGGAACTGCGGCATCAGCTCTTTCAGGAAGGAAGGCTGCGGACGGAAATCCGCATCGAAGATCGCGATGTAGGCACCCTGGCAATGCGACAGGCCATATTGCAACGCTCCGGCCTTGAAGCCCTTACGGTCGGGCCGCCGCACCACCGATGCCCGGATGCCCTGGCGATGCAATGCCGCGACCTCGCGGTCGATGATGGCGCCCGTGTCGTCGGAAGAGTCGTCAAGTACCTGGACCTCGTAACGCCCGGCGGGATAGTCGAGCCGGGCGAGGGAATGCAGCAGGCCTTCGATCACCGGCCCTTCATTGTAAACAGGCACCTGGATCGAAACGAAGGGCCAATGGTGCAGCTCCCGAAGCGGCTGGCCACGATGCGCGCCCCGCTTGTATTTCCACACGAGGTGGAGCTGCCCGAGCGCGTTCAGGAAGAGCCAGAAAGAATTGAGCATATAAACTCCGAAGAGGCAGTAGGCAAGCAGGCGCAACCAATCCATCATGCACGATTTGCTTTCCCGGTACAAAAGCGGTGCCCATGCCAAAACCGGGCACAACCTT
>CBHWDR010000119.1:0-7776 GCA_966112575.1 uncultured Chitinophagales bacterium | reverse complement strand
GCGATCGGCAAGCTTGTTCGTGGTCACCGGACCACCAGCGATCTTGGGGGTGATGATCGAGCCGTTGGCGATCTTGCTTTGGGTTACCGCGCCTGAGGCGATGCTGGGGTTGGGATAGTTGCCCGAAAGGTCGCCGCCAGCCGAGCCGCTGGGCGATCCGCCACTGCCGCCTCCGCCGAGAACAATGCTGGGGTCGAGCTTGGCAGCGGTAATGCTGCCGTCCTGGATCTTGGAGGTGCCGATCGCATTGTCGGCCACCTTCGTATTGGTGACGGCGCCATCGGCGAGCTTGGCCGAGGTAATGACGTTATTGCCAATCAAAGGATTCGGGTACGTGCCGGTAAGTTCGCCGCCCGCTGCGCCGGTAGGAGGCAGGGAAAGGGGGATGGCGGGGATCACTCCTGGCGCCAGCCGGTCGGCTGTAATGGTTCCAGGCTGGATCTTGTTGTTACTGACCGCACCGTCAGCTAATTTGCTGTTTCCTACGGCACCGACTGCAATGGTCGGATTGGGGTAGGCCCCCGTCAGGTCGCCGCCTGCCGTTCCCACCAGGGGAAGGCCGGCAGGAATGACACCCGGTGCCAGTTTGGCCGCGGTGACGCTTCCATCCTGGATCTTATCGGTGCCCACCGCATCGCTTGCCAGCTTGGCGTTGGTGATCGCGCCCGCCTTTACCGAAGGTGCGGGGTAAGTGCCGGTCAGGTCACCGCCGGCTGTGCCTACGGGAGGCGCGGCGGCTGCGTAAAAGGAGTAAGGCACGGAAAGAAGCTGAGAAGTGCCCATATCCACGTAGGCTGTTGCCCCGGCGGGGTCGATCTCTACCTGTAAATATTTGTTGCCGCTCTTCCAGTTCACCGCGCCGAGCGTGCCCGTGGTTGTCGTGGCTCCCGGAGCGCCGAGAGCCGTGGTAAAGATGCCGAGTGTGTTGGTGCGCACTGTGCGGGTTTCCTGGTACACGACGGTGCCAGTGGGACTGTTGTCGCGCAGTGAAAGCCGCAGGCTGATATTCTGGTTCGTAAGGGCCATGCCATTGCCGCTGCGGGCAACGCCCTGGTAGTTGATCTGTTCGGGTGCCTGCGCCCGAAGGGTGTGGGCCATCGTCAGCAGGGTGAAGGAAAGGAGCAGTTTTTTCATAGTGGTTCTGTGTTCGTTGGTACGGTAGGCTTATTGTTTGATCAGCTTGAAAGCGCCGGTTTTTTTCGTCGTGCCGCCTTCCTGCATATACTCCAGCTTCAGGAGATAGGTGCCGGCGGCATAGGAGCGGAGGTCGAGGGGGATGGTGCCCCCGCCGGCAGCCTGGCTATGCTGTCTTCGATAGACCCAGCGGCCATAGCTATCATAGATGGTCAGCCTGGCCTGCCCGGGACCGGCAAGCAGCAGGTTGATCTGCACCTGGTCGCGGGTGGGGTTGGGAAAGATGCGGATCTCGCCGGGCAGGAATACCAGCCCTGATGGGGCGGGCAGGGAAAGGGGCTGAAGAAAGCCGTTCGTAAGAATCAGTTGTCCTCCCGGGCTGTATTGCGTTTCGATGAGCGCAGATTCCCCCACACTCCAATCGAATTGGTACGCGGCCGATGAATAGGAACTGCCCGTGGCATTGATCACGGAGGATGCATTCTGGGCGGATGCGGCAAAGCACAGGCAAAGGGGCAGAAGGAGCAGGACAGGTTTCATAGGACGGCTTATCAGAATTGGTCGGTAAAACTATACCGGATCCGACATTCCTGCCTATAGATAAACTACCCGAAAAATCGAGTAAAAGCCGTCCGGGATTTTACCTGGTAAACAGCATCCGGTAGTCGACCCGGACATTTCCTTTGGAGATATCGTCCAGCTTTCTTTTCATCAGCTTGCGCTTGAGTGGGGAGAGATAGTCGATGAAGAGTTTTCCCTCGATATGGTCATACTCGTGCAGGATGATGCGGGCCGTGATGCCGTTGAACGTGCGTATATGCCGCTGGAAATGCTCATCCTGGTATTCCAGGGTCACTTCCTCAGCCCGGTAGATGTCCTCCCGGATCTTGGGAATGCTGAGGCAGCCTTCATTATACGGCCAGTCTTCCCCATGTTCTTCTACCACGCGGGGATTGATGAATACCTGCTTGATCCCCGGATCGTCGGGGTAGGGCTCTTCTTTTTTGTCTTCTTCATCGCGGTTGGCGAAGATTTGTGCCGAGTCCATCACGAAGAGACGGATGGAGCGGTTGATCTGCGGAGCTGCCAGGCCTACGCCGTTTGAAGCATACATGGTCTCCCACATATCTTCGATCAGCTTGTCGAGCTGCGGATAATCCGGGGTAATATCTTCTGCCACTTTCCGGAGTACCGGATTTCCGTAGGCCACGATGGGAAGTATCATTCAATAACGATTTTGACTGCCGGTACGGCCGGCGGCTGCAAAGTTAGCCCAAAAGCGGCTATTGGCGATGCTGGAGGTATTCCTGGAGGAGGATGGTGGCGGCTACTTCATCGATGATGCCTTTCTGTTGCCGCTGCTTTTTCTTCATGCCCATATCGATCAGTGCGCGTGAAGCCTGTTTGGACGAATAGCGCTCATCCACATCCCGGATGGGTAGCAGGGGGAAATTTTTCCGGAATCCCTGGATGAAATGCCGGACCATGGCCGTTGCATCCGTATCGCTATCGTCGAGGTTAAGGGGCAGCCCGATGATGACCTGCTCCACTTCCTCTTTTTTGAAATACTCCTTAAGGAAGGGCATCAGCTTCTGCGTCTCCACCGTCGTCAGGCCGGTGGCGATGATCTGCATCGGGTCGGTGACGGCGATGCCGGTCCGCTTGAGGCCATAATCAATAGCGAGTATCCGGGGCATGGGCTGAAATTAAGATTTTCCTCCTCCGGTTCTTTTAACCAAAACGAAGAGGCAAAATATTTGGATTTGCGAATCAGAAAACCTGGTGATGAATTACTCCGATCGAAGCGTTTTCACATACCCGCGCCATTTCTCGATGACCGCCTCAATGTCTTCGGGCAGCTCGGTGTCGAAGAACATTTCTTCGCCCGTTGTCGGGTGCGTGAAGCCCAGGGTTTTGGCATGCAGGGCCTGTCGGGGACAAAGCGCGAAGCAATTTTCCACGAACTGCTTGTACTTCGTAAAAATGGTGCCTTTGACGATCTTATCGCCGCCATAGGTATCGTCGTTGAAAAGAGGATGGCCCAGATGTTTCATGTGCACCCGGATCTGGTGGGTACGGCCGGTTTCCAGCACGCATTCCACCAGGGTCACATAGTTGAAGCGCTCGAGTACCCGGTAATGCGTGATGGCGTCCTTGCCGTGATCGCCCTCGGGGTAAGCTTCGAAGAGCTTGCGATAACGGAGGTTGCGTCCCACATGCGCGCGGATCGTTCCTGCCTCCTCGGCCAGGTCGCCCCAGACAAGGGCACGGTACTGCCGCTTCACCGTATGATCGAAGAATTGTTTGGCCAGGTGGCGCATGGCCTTGTCGGTCTTGGCAAGCACCAGGAGGCCGGAGGTATTTTTATCGATCCGGTGGACCAGTCCAAAGCGGGGCAGGGTTTGTTCGGAGATCTCCGGGTTCTTTTCACGCAGGTACCAGGCAATGCCGTTGAGCAAGGTGCCATTGTAGTTGCCGCTTCCCGGGTGTACCACCATCCCGGCGGGTTTGTTGATGAGTAGAATGTCTTCGTCTTCGTAAACAATATTCAGCGGGATATGTTCCGGTACAACTTCCGTGGATTCGGGCGAGAGGTCGGAATAGACCACGATCTGGTCGAAGGGACGGATCTTGTAGTTCTGCTTTACCGGCTTGTTGTTCACGAGGATCATGCCGGCATTGATGGCCTGCTGCAGCTTGTTGCGCGTAGCGCCTTCGATACGGCCCATAAGGAACTTGTCGATCCGGAAAGGTTCCTGCCCCTTGTCGATGGAAAAGCTGAAGCGCTGGTAGAGCTCTTCACTTCCTTCACTGCTTTCTTCCGGGAGTTCCTGTGGTTCATCAACTTGCATAGTCGGCAAAAATACGGACGTGAAAGCGGTAATTTTGCGCCATGTCAACACAATCGGTGCATGTCCGTGACCTGGGGCAAATGCCTTACCGTGCAGCCTGGGACCTCCAGGAAGCGTTGCTGCAGGCCAACATACGGGTGAAATCAGGGGAGATGGGCCCGGAAGCTGCGACGGAGAACCATCTGCTGTTCGTGGAACACCCGCCGGTATACACCCTCGGAAAGAGCGGGAAGATCGAGCATGTGCTGATCGCAGCCGAAGAGCGGGCGGCAAAAGGCATCGAATTCTATCACACTAACCGCGGGGGTGACATCACCTTCCACGGGCCCGGACAGATCGTCGGCTATCCCATCTTCGACCTCGAGAAATTGTATACTGACATCGGCCGTTACCTCCGTGAGCTGGAGGAAGTGATCATCCGCACCCTGGCCGATTACGGTGTGGCAGCCGGCCGCTCGAAAGGAGAGACCGGCGTCTGGATCGATGCCGATGTACCGGGCCGCGAGCGTAAGATCTGTGCCATGGGCGTCCGCTGCAGCCGGTGGATCACCATGCATGGATTCGCCTTCAACATCAACACCGACCTGGATTATTTCAACTACATCATCCCCTGCGGCATCCAGAACAAGCAAGTAGCTTCACTCGCCAACGAATTGGGCCGCGAAGTCGACCTCGAGGAAGTGAAAGGCCGGCTTCTGAAGCATTTTGCGGATGTGTTCGGGGTGGAGATGGAGAGGTGATCGGTTCGCGAGTTTGCGAGTTTGCAAGGAGGTTCAAAAGTTCAAAAGTTCAAGAGTTCAAGAGTTGGAACAGCCACCTGGGGATGATGCTTGTTTGTTGAAGAGTGAGCGCAATTCCTCTTACATTTTAATAAACCTCTGTGCCCCCTCCCTGCCTCCGTGTCTCTGTGGTTCAAAAAACAAAAAACCTTTGTGCCCTTCGTGTCTTCGTGGTTCAAAATACTACGAAGGATAATAAGCCCTTAAAACTCCTTCGGGAGGTAGAACTTGTTTTTCTCCACCAGTTGCTCGTCGTTGTATAATTCGAATTTGAACCAGCCGCTGTGGAGGAAATTGGATTTGTCGAGGGTCAGGGCTGTTTCCCGGACATTACGGATCTCGAAGAGGAAGGACTCGTCTTCTTCGTAGAATTTGATGCGGTATTTCTTTCGTTCCGCGTCGGGGAGGTTGATGAAGACATAGCCCTGGCGGTTGGTGTAGACATAAAAAGAAGGAATGAAATCGGGTTTCTTCGGTACCACCGGCTTGATCGTGACCGCGCCTGCCGAGTCCTTGCTCTTGTCGATATAACCGTTCCGGTTGACGTTGTTGTCGGGATCCCGTTGCACCGTATCTGTGAATGGCCGCCTAGAATCCGTGAAGACGAACCGGCCCTGGTCCAATACGATGAAGAGCCGATAGTACATGTGGTCGTTCGGTGCTTTCGCATCCACGTACCCGTTCTGCCGGGCATTGGGGTCGGCAACGGAAAGGATGGTGGTAAAGCCCTTGGTGCTGTCGAAGGAGCGCTGGATACTGATTTGCTTAACCAGGCCAAAATTGTTGACCCAACCGACGATGAACCGGTTGTTGCCAGCGTTTTTCACAGAGAACTTGGGAAGGGTGTCCTGTCCGGATGCGGAATAGACCACAAAGAAACAGAGAACCACCAGGATATTTTTCAGCATACAGGTGCGGGAAATTAAACGGAACCGTGCAAATATAGCAGGCCGGTCAGAATATTAACGTTCCCTTCGGCAGGGACCGGTTTCCCTGGAGGCCGCTGGTATGCAGGAGCAGGACCCGTGCGCCGGCAGGAAAATAGCCCCGTTCCAATAAGTCACGGAAGGCGAAGAAGAGTTTCCCGGTATAGACAAAGTCTGAGGGAATGCCGGTAGCCCGGTACCAGTCATTCATAAAACCGATCAGCGCTTGGGTCTTTTTCGCATAGCCGCCGAAATGATAGTGCTCGATCCACTCCATGTTTTTGCCGGCGGCTGCCTGCGCTTCCTCCTTCAACGTCCCGGTGCCTTTCAGGACCATTACCCCGGCCGTGACCTGACCGGGATGCGCTGCCCGGGCGATTCCGGCCAGCGTGGTGCCGGTGCCCACGGCGGTGAGGATATGCGTGTAGTGCCTGCTGTCCACCTGCTCCAGGATGGATGCTGCGCCGGCAACGCCCATCGGGCCTCCGCCTCCTTCGGGGATGATCAGCAGGCCGGAAGGGTCAATGTCAGGAGGCAGCGCTTTGCTTCGATAGTCCTCACGGCTGAGGAAATACAGTTGCATGCCCATGTCCCGGGCATCCCGGAGGGCCTGCCCATACTGCTTCGATTCTTCGCCGCGGATCAAGCCGATGGAGCGTAATCCCGAAGCCTGTGCGGCAGCAGCCGTGGCAACAATGTGGTTGGACCAGGCGCCGCCAAAACTGAGGAGGGTCTGCTTGTTTTGTTGACGGGCTGCATCAAGGTAATAACGCAGCTTGTACCACTTGTTGCCGGAAACAACGGGGTGAACCTCATCCAGCCGCAGGACATCGGCGGTGGTATGAAATTTTAAGTGGAGCGGTACCCGATCGATACGGGGCGGCTGGATAAGTAGGGGATTCATTCGGTGGCTTCCGTGTCGAATTTATTATTTTCGACCCCAACAAAAAATTAGCGATGAAACCAACACTCGTGATCATGGCCGCAGGAATGGCTTCGCGGTACGGCAGTATGAAACAGATCCAGCAGTTCGGACCCAGCGGCGAGACCATCATGGATTATTCGATCTATGATGCGATCAAGGCAGGCTTTCAGAAGGTGGTGTTCATTATCCGGAAAGATTTTGCGGAAGACTTCAAGAATATTTTCGAGCCCAAGCTGAAGGGAAAGATCGAGACCGAATACGTGTTCCAGGAAATGGATAAGTACCTGGGTGCGCACCGCCGTCCCGAAGAGCGGACCAAGCCCTGGGGAACGGCCCATGCCATTCTCTGCGCGAAAGACGCGGTAACGGAACCCTTCGCGGTGATCAATGCCGATGATTTCTATGGCGCCGACGGCTTTGTGAAAGCCCATGACTTCCTGCGCGATGGCGCCAAGCCCAATGTCTATGCGATCATTGGTTACGAGCTTGCCAAAACGCTTTCCGAGCATGGCACGGTCAGCCGCGGTGTTTGCGAAGTGGATCATGATGATAACCTCGTTGCCATCAATGAGCGCCTCAAAGTGTATCGCGACAACGGTACGATGGTGTATGAAGACGCCGACGGCAGCAAGCACGAACTCCCTGAAGATGCTAAGGCATCGATGAACTTCTGGTGTTTCCATCCTTCGATCTTTACCTTCATCGAAAACGGGTTCAGGAATTTCCTCGACGAAAATATTTCTGCGCCCAAGGCCGAATACCTCATTCCTTTTGTGGCCGACCAGTGGATCAAGGCCGGCGAAGGCAAGATCAAGGTGATCGGCACCTCCGCCCAGTGGTTCGGCGTTACCTATAAGGAAGACGCGCCGGTGGTGCAGCGCAGCCTGAACCAGCTTGTGGAAAGCGGTGCTTATCCGCAGTCGCTCTGGGGATAGGAGACGTGAGACGTGAGAGGTGAGACGTGAGACAGGAGAAAGGAGACAGCAGACAGGAGAAAGCAGACAGGAGACAGGAGACAGGAGACTGGAGATATAAAGGAAAAGAGCAGCATCGCGGCTCTTTTCCTTATTCGCTATTGCCTTCTGCCTATTGCCTTCTGCCTATTGCCTTCTGCCTATTGCCCACTGCCTAGTCCACCTTCACCATGTACACATAATCGG
>CBHWDR010000118.1:0-7782 GCA_966112575.1 uncultured Chitinophagales bacterium | reverse complement strand
ATACAACAGTTCCAGGAGGAGCTTTCCTTTAAAGCCATTGCCAAAAAAATAAACGCGGCCGTTGCGGCGCAGTGCTTCCGCGATCGTGCGTGCCGCCTCGCCAACCTGCGCGATCAGGGCTTCGTCGGCCAGCAATTGTTGTTTCACCTGAATGGAGGATTCGATAATGGATCGGATCTGTTCTACGCTCATGGGTTCAAAACTAAGGCATTCAACGAAACTCGCTTCGCTCGTTTCAGCAGCACGAAGGGGTTTCGCGCAGAGGCGCGGAGGACACAGAGGAATAATGCTATATGTAACGCTCCTGCACGATCCAGGTCTCAACTCGTGCATGACCAACTCTTAAACTATTGAACTTTTGAACCATTGAACTCCGCGAACTCTAGATCGTCCACGACGTAACCCCATGCTCCACGAACTGGTAGTTCTTGTGGACGCCGCCGAAGCGCTCGAGGCTCTGGATCACTTTGTACTTGGTGGTGCCGGGACAGTAGAAGATCATGAAGCCGCCGCCGCCTGCACCCGAAATCTTGCCCCCGGTGGCGCCGGCGCCTTTGGCGGTTTCGTAGATCTCTTCCATCAAGGGGTTGGAGATCCCTTCCGCCATATTCTTTTTTTGCTGGTACCCATAGTCGAGGATCTCGCCGAATTCGTGCAGCCGCCCTTTGAGCAGGGCCTCTTTCATCATCTGCGCCTGCTGCTTCAGCTGGTGCATGGCTTCAATGGACTGCTCCTTTTTCGAGACCACATTCTTCGACTGCCGCTCGATGATCCGCGCCGACTCACGGCTGGTGGAGGTATAATAAAGTACCAGGTTGTTCTCCAGCTCGAAAAGATACTGCTGCTTGATGCGCAGCGGGTTGACGATCACTTTGTCGCCCTCGTAGAACTCCATGAAGTTCACGCCGCCGAAAGTGGCTGCATACTGGTCCTGCTTGCCACCGGCGAGTCGGAGGTAATTCCGTTCGATCTCGAAAGCATAGTGCGCCATGTCGTATTCACCCAGGGGCAGGCGGAGCATCTCGGCAAAAGCCGCGATGATGGCGACCACCAGCGTAGACGACGTGCCCAGTCCCGAACCGGCAGGCGCATCCACAAATGTGGAGAGCCGGAAGCCCTTGCTGATGGGGCCGTGATCACGAACGATGCAGTTGTACACGCCCTTGAGCAGGTCGAGCTTTCCATCGAGTGGAAGCGTGGAGCCCAGCTCGTGCACCTGGTTTTCGCTCCGGTCATTGGCCACCAGCTCGATACGGGATTCGTCGAGCGGCTCGATGGATGCCTGCGCAAACAGGGAAATCGTGGCATTGAGGATGGCGCCTCCATAAAGGTCGCTATAGGGACTGACATCGGTGCCGCCGCCTGCAAGGCCGATACGAAGGGGAGCTTTGGAACGGTAGATCATGAGAGATGGCTAATGTGATAATGGGCTAATTAGCGAACGAGCTAATGTACGTTAGAATTCTCCCTGGACAATTGTACAATGGCGTCCGTGAGCTTGTCCCAGGCGTATTTCTGCTTTTCCACCTGCAGATGCGGAAGGAAAAAACCGTCACCCAGTTCGTAATAACGGAGAATGGCATCTGCGATGGACTTGGGATCGGGTTCACAGACCAGGCCTACTTGCTCGTGCGGCACCAGGGCCGGCAGTCCGCCCACATTGGTCACGATCATGGGTTTTTCGAAATGATAGGCGAGGGGCGTTACCCCGCTTTGCGTGGCATTGCGGTAAGGCTGCACTACGCAGTCACCGGCGCATAGATAGTCCCGCACCTCTGAATCGGGAATGAAGTTGGTGCGCAGGATCACCTGCTCCCCGAGCTTCCGGTCTTCGATCAGCTGCCGGTAGGGCGCCTCGTCTTCGTAAAACTCACCGGCGACCAGCAACTGGATGCCCGCCCGGCGAATGCGTTCGTCGTCCATGGCCTGCAGCAGCAGGTCGAGGCCCTTATACTGGCGGATGAAGCCGAAGAAGAGCAGGATCTTTTTCGATGGATCCAGGCCAAGGTGCTGGCGAGCCTGCGCTTTTGGGATAGGCGCGCCGAAATTATCGTAGAGCGGATGCTGCACCAGCCGGGCAGGCTTGTCGGGCTCGAAGCTGCGCAGGTCCTGCAATACTTTTTCACTCATTGTCACGAAGCCGTGGCAGGAGGCGAGGAAGTATCTGGTGAACGGCGTATCGCCGGGGCGCTTTTCATGGGGGATCACGTTGTCGGCGATGCAGATGATCCGGGTATGCCGGTTCTTGCGCACCAGGCGCAGGATCGTACCCAGGGCCGGGCCCATGAGGGGAAGCCAGAAACGAACAACCACCAGGTCGGGCTTCCATTTCCGCAGGCGGCGGCCGACAGCCAGCCAGTTGAGCGGGTTCACCGAATTGATCAGGGTGTGGATCTTCACGTCTTCCGGCGCCGGATCCGAAGAGTATTGGGTCGTGCCCGGGAACAGGAAAGAAGGATACTGAAGGGAGAAGGAAACGATCGCACTGTCCCAGCCTTCCCTGCTGAACTGAAGGGCCAGGCGCTGGTTGAAGGTGGCCAGCCCGCCGCGGAGTGGATGTCCCGGACCGATGATGAGGACCTTCTGCATTAAACGCCCAGTTTTTCTTCAATGAGGTACCAGTTCCTTCCCGGCGCATTCCGGGCGATCAACTCGGAGATGAAGCCGGCGAGGAAGAGCTGCATGCCGATGATCAGCGAGGCAAGGGCGAGGTAGAAGCCCGGGCGGTTGGTCAGGGCAAAGGTGTCCGGGTTCACCAGTTTGGCAATGATCAGGTAGAGGGTGATGCCCAGCCCGATCATGAAAAAGAGCGTGCCCCAGAGTCCGAAGAAGTGCATCGGGCGTTTGGAGAACTTGCCAACGAAAGTGATCGACATGAGGTCGAGGAAGCCGTTGACAAAACGCTCCCAGCCGAACTTGCTCACGCCGTATTTTCGGGCGCGGTGCTCCACCACTTTTTCACCGATGCGCTTGAACCCGGCCCATTTGGCGATCACCGGGATGTAGCGATGCATCTCGCCATAGACCTCGATGCTCTTCACCACTTTCTTCCGGTAGGCTTTCAGCCCGCAGTTGAAATCATGAAGCTTGATCTTCGAAACCCGGCTCGTCACCGCGTTGAAGAATTTCGAGGGAATATTCTTGGTGAGGGTATTGTCGTACCGCTTCTTCTTCCAGCCGCTTACGATATCGAATCCATCTTCCAGCACCATGCGGCGGAGCTCGGGGATCTCCTCGGGCGAATCTTGGAGGTCGGCATCCATGGTGATCACCACATCGCCTTCCACTACTTTAAACGCTTCATTGAGCGCGGCCGATTTGCCATAGTTGCGCTGGAAGCGGATCCCCTTGATATTCGGGTTGCCGGCACGAAGGCCTTCGATCACTTTCCAGGAATTGTCGGTGCTGCCATCATCCACCATCACGACCTCGTAAGAGAAGCCATGGGTGGTGCACACGCGATGGATCCATTCCGCCAGCTCGGGGAGGGATTCTTCTTCGTCTTTCAGGGGGATCACGATCGATACGTCCATCATTTGGGGTCGAGTTGGTCCATCATGGGGTTGTAGGGACGCTTCTTGGTGATCGCAGCGCCGATCAGGGAACCGATGGCGCCAATGATGATGAAGCCCAGAACGGTGCTTCCGATCATAAAGGCCCAGTAATATTTCGACACCAGTTCAATGCTCTTGGTAATGTCCTCATCGCTTAGCTTACCCTGCTTCTCCATTTCCTGCCGTGCTATCTCCAGCGACTGCTCTTTCATCTCGGGCATGATGAAGGAAAGGGCAATGATGAACAGGATGAAGACCAGGGTCAGGATCGACGTGGTCTTGAAGCCGTAGGCAAAGAGGTTGCCAAAGGATTCGTAATTGCCTTTCGCATTACCATAAAGGTTAATGAAGAGACAGAGACTGACAATAATGACCAGGTAAAGGATGCCACCGCCGCCCGGGCTGGCTTTGCCGCCGGTCAGCATAGAGGTGATCAGTGAGTAGGCGATCAGAATGCCGGCAGTGATCAGACCAGCAGCGAAATGGCTGATCGGTTTCTTTTGTTCCATGTTTTTCTCAGAATTGGTTCAAAAATACGCGCTCTTTATGGATAATTCCCGCCGGCCGTCCCGTAAAGGTAGTACCAGTGAAGGGCGAGTTTTGGGAGAGGGATTGAAAACGGGCAGGCGTCCACGATGCCTCCCATTCGAGCAGGCTCAATTGGGCCCGCGCATGGGGCGTTATGGAAACCGGTGCCAGTCCGAAGATGCGGCGTGGTGCCGCGGAGAAGAGCTCCACCAGCCGTTCCTGCGGGATCCCGGGCAAGGCGGTGCGCACGATGGCGAACGCCGTCTCCAGCCCGATCATGCCGAACTGCGCATATTCGAACTCCACGATCTTGTGATCGGCATCCTGGGGCAGGTGATGCGAGGCAATGCAGTCCACCGTTCCATCAAGCACACCCTGGCGCAACGCCTCGCGGTCGGCGGATGTACGCAGCGGCGGGTTGAGCTTCAGGTAGGTATCATAGGCCTGCAGGTCTTCGTCGCAGAACCATAGATGCGCGGGCGTAACCGAACAACTCACCTGCACGCCCCTGCTTTTTGCTTCCCGGACCAGGTCGAGCCCGCGGGCGGTGGAGATGCCCGTTAGGTGTATGCGGGAACCGGTGTATTCCGCCAGCTCGATATCGCGGCGGATCATCAGCTCTTCGGCGATCGCCGGCTTGCCGGGAAGCCCGAGCTGGGTGGAGATGATGCCTTCATTCATCAGCCCCTGCTTTGCGATGGACTGGTCATCGGGCAGCTGGATCACCACCTTATCGATCGCCTTCACATATTGGAGGGCTTTCAGCAGCAGCCCGGAAGACTGGATCGGGCAGGTGCCATCGCCGAAGGCCACAGCCCCGGAATCATGCATGTCATACATCTCCGCCAGCTCTTTTCCTTCCGTGTTGCGGGTAACGGCGGCAATGGGATGAATGCCTACCGGCAGGCTACGGCCTTTCTCCTTGAGGTAGGAGACTGCTGCCTTATTGTTCACGACGGGCGCAGTATTTGGCAGGAGCATCACATCGGTGTAGCCCCCTGCCGCGGCCGAGCGGGCACCGCTCTCCAGTGTTTCCTTATACTCGAAACCAGGGTCGCAGAATTGCGCGAACGGGTCAAGGAAGCCCGGGGCAACCACGAGGCCCGGGATGTCGATCACCTGGGCGGCTTCCTGTTCTTCCGGACCGATCGAAACGATGGTCCCGTTCTGAATAAAAAGATTCTGTACTTGCTGATGAAAAGGCGAGGAGGGATCGATAATGCGGGCTTGCCGAATGAGGATGTCCATTAAAGGACGAAGATAATAGATTCAGGAATCTGCCGTTCGGCAAAAAACCGGTAGCGATCAGGCGGCCTGCAGCGGGAGCAGGATGTAGAATGAAGCGCCTTCGCCGGGACGGCCTTCTGCCCAGATGGAGCCACTGTGATTGCTCACTACTTTGCGTACGATGGACAGGCCCACGCCCGTGCCGCGGTATTCGGTATTGCCGTGCAGGCGGGTGAAGACATTGAAGATGCGCTCCGCGTCTTCGGTCTGGAAACCGATGCCATTATCGCGGACTTCCATCAGGTGAAAGACTTTTTCCCGGTCTTCGAGGGGCAGGTGGTCGGCCGCGGACTGTCCGCTCACCTGCTGGTGCCGGATCTGGATCTCGGGATGCACGCCGGGTTTTCCGTATTTCAGGGCATTGCTCAGCAGATTATGAAAGAGTTGCTGCAACTGGCGCTGATGGCCACGGATCACTGGCAGCCCGTCCAATTGCACCTGCGCGCCTTTCTGCTGGATCTCGAGCTCCAGGTCCACGAGCACATTTTGCACGAGGTCGTTGAGGTCCACTTTCTCCTCCAGCAATACCGGCCGGCTGGCCTGTGAATAGTCGAGGAGGTCGTCGATCAGGTTGCCCATGCGGCGCGATGCCAGTTCCAGCCGCTCAAAAAGGCGGGTCTGAGCTGCATCGAGGCGGCCGGTGAGCTCACTCCGGAGCCGGTCGGAAAAGAAATGGATCTTGCGGATCGGTTCTTTCAGATCATGCGAAGCCGCATAGGCGAACTCCTCGAGGTTGTTGTTGGTCCGGCGCAGTTCTCCGTTCAGCTTCTCCAATTCCTGCGTGCGCTCCGCCACCTTGCGTTCGAGCTCTTTCTCCGCCCGGCTGCGCTCCACGGCCCACCAGGTACGTTCGGCCACTTCTTCGAGCATGAGGAGCTCGTCGGCCGTGCAGGCATGGGGTTTCCGGAAGTGGACGAAGAGCAGGGCGATGAGCCGGCCATCGCGCACCAGGGGCAGGTGGATATTGGCCCGCACCTGCATGGCATGGTGGGCACGTTTCTCCGCGGTGCTGAGCGAAGCGTCGCCGGCGATATCGGTGTGGATCACCAGGTTGCCCTGCTGCAGTTGCTCATAGAGTTCCGCGCCCAACTGCCGGTACTGCCAGCGCCCTTCGATCCCCGGCACATCGGCCGTATAGTTGCAGGTCACCACCATGGTCTCCCCATCACCGCGGTCTTCGGCATAGCCTACGCGGCTGGCGCCGAGGCGCTCGCCCAGGGCCCTTACCGCTTCGCACTGGATGGCGCCCGGGTCGGAGATGTGGCGGATGCGGTCGGAGAGCTGCAGCAGGAAGATCTGCTGCTCCTGGCTGAGGCGCATGGTATCGGAAATGAAGCGCATCTCTTCGTTCGCTGCCTTGAGTTGTTGTTCTATTTCTTTTTGTTTCCACATGGCCTGCCGCATGGCGATCTCGTGCATCACCTGGCCGGCGAAGCGCTGCAGCAGTTCGCGCTGGGCAGGGGAGAAGCTGCGTTCTTTCTTATCCACGAGGGCAACGGTGCCGATGTTAAAGCCGTCGGGCGTTACGAGTGGAGCGCCGGCATAGAAGCGCAGGCCGAATTCGCCATGGACCATCGGGTTTTCGAGCAGGCAGGGTTCTTCCAAGGGCTTCTCGAATATGGTGGGGTCGGGTGAAAGGACCGCAAAAGAGCAGAGGCTGACCTCGCGGCTGTTGGACAGCACACCGGGCATGCCGGCATTGCCCTTGAAATAAACGCGGTGCCGGTCTACGATCGACACCAGGGCGATGGGCACCTCGAACACCTCGGCCATGATCCGGGCGATGTTGTTGAAGGACTCCTCCGGGGGGGTATCCGTGATCCGGTAGCGTTCAAGCGCCTTCAGTCGTTCCGCTTCATTCTGCGGCACGACGCGGCTGATCAGTTCTTCCGTCATGGGGTTCATACATCATTGATGCCCTAAGGCAACTAAAACTGAACCATTTCCAAAAAAAGGGGCATAACCGGATCAGAAGGGCCTGCGGAGCCGGTACGGCCGTGTTTGTGTACCAAAAAAGCCACAGGCAGTCCTTGAGGATCAGGGAAAAGGGCGGGAAAAACCATTTTTTGAAATTCCCCGGAAACGCTATTTTCGCGCCTCCAAGCCCGAAACGGGATGTAGCGCAGCCCGGTAGCGCGCTTCGTTCGGGACGAAGAGGTCGCTGGTTCGAATCCAGTCATCCCGACTCCGCCCGCCAGATCCGTCAGCCGACGGAAACGGCGGGCATTTTTATTACCCTGAAGAGGCCGCTGTCCCGACCGTTCAGGAAGAATCCACTCATCCCGACTTCGCCCCGCCAAAGTATTAAGCTTTGGCGGGGTTTGTTTTTTTGGACCATTTCCTCATTTCTGGCGGGGCTCCGTCGGGCGCAGGCCCACAACCGCCGGTCCCAAAAGCGCGTAATGTGGGTTGG
>CBHWDR010000117.1:0-7811 GCA_966112575.1 uncultured Chitinophagales bacterium | reverse complement strand
AGCGAAGTACATCCGTACCCTCGGCGCAAACCCATTCTTTGCGTAAAAGAAAAGCCCAAGGCGACCACCCACCACTACGGAAAGGGAAGCCCCTCGGGCATGAAAGACCAAACCGTGGTCCGTCGTCGGTCGTCGTCCAACCGTCTGCTGTTAACGGTCTTTCTTCTTTTTCTGCTGGTTGTTCCGGATATCCTTCCGGTTGTGCGTTACGTCGTCACCCTTGTTGGTCTGCTCGAGCTTTTCGCGGCTGTCGAGGTCGTCACGGGTGTCGGGGCGGGGGCGATGCCCGGCCATCTGCTTATTCTGCATATTATTCTGGGATCTGCTTCCTTTCATAACGTTTGATTTTAAAGAGTAAGGGAAAAATCCGTGCCTATTTAAATCCTAAAGCTTGTGTATTCCCTTGCGCAGCTTGCATTTGCGCGTATTTTTAGCCCATGAACGGACCCATCCGGCGAGCCAGGAACCTGTTTTTTTTACTTGCCCTTCTTTTCACGAGCAGCGCGGGTGCACAGGGCCGCGTGCTCATCGGCCGCATCCTGGATGGCCACAGCGGGGAGCCGGTCCCCTTTGCTTCCGTTCAGATCCTCAAGGCCGGAACGGGCAAACTGGCCGACTCGGCCGGCACCTTCCGCATCCGCATTCCCGAAGATCCGGTTGACACCCTGGAGATCACCTCGGTGGGCTTCCAGGACCTGAAGATCCCCCTCTACAATTTCTTCTTCCAGCATGATACCCTGCAACGGACCTTCAACCTCGTTCCGGGGAAATTCACTGCCGAAGTGGTGGTGCGCAAAAAAGTCAACAGGGGTTTGATCATGTGGCGCCGCATCGTGGCGCGCAAGCCCTTCAACGACCGCTATCGTTTCCAGAATTTCTCCTACGAGCTTTATAACAAGCTTGAGCTCGACATCAACAACGTCACCAGCGAGAAGCTCTCGAAGACCCCTTTCCTCAAGAACTTCGACTATGTGATCAACAAGGTGGACACGGCCGAGGGAAGGAGCTTCCTTCCCACCTACCTCACCGAGGCGATCTCGCATTATTATTTCCAGAAAAATCCCCTGCGCCGGCGCGAAGTGTTCAAGGCCGTGAAGACCCTCGGCGTCAAGAATGAGAGCGTGAACCGATTGCTGGGCGGAATGGACCAGGTGGTGAACTTCTACAACAATTTCATTGCGGTCTTCGACAAGCAGTTCGTCAGCCCGATCTCCGATAACGGCGATGAGTACTACAATTACAAGGTGGCAGACACGCAATATGTAGGCGGCAAGCGCCTGATCCATTTTCTCTTCGTTCCCAAGCGGGCCGGCACCAATACCTTCGAGGGCGATTGCTGGGTGCACGATACCACCTTTGCCATCCAGAAGATGAACCTGCGCCTGGGCAAGGAAGCCAATGTGAACTATGTGAACCGCCTCAGCCTGATCCAGGAATACCAGCTCATCAATGACAGCACCTGGTTCCTGTCGAAAGACAAATTCGTGGTCGATATCAACCCGATCGGCAAGGAGCGCCTCGCCTTTATTGGAAGAAAGACCACGACCTATCGGCAGGTGATCGTCAACGATTCCTCGGTGCTCGCCGAGCTGGGAAAGAACAAGAAACTCGAGGAGCGGATCGTTCCTGCCGATATCAACGACCGCCCCGATGAGTACTGGTCCGATGCCCGTCATGAAGAGCTGAGCCAGACAGAAAAGGCGATCTACGGCATGGTCGATACCCTGCTCAACGACAAGAAATTCATCCGCTATACCAAATGGGCCAACTTCATCAGTACGGGCTACATGCGGGTCGGAAAGTTCCTCATCGGTCCCTGGCAGAACTGGATGACCCGCAACCTCCAGGAAGGGTACCGGGTGCGCTTCGACCTGGGCACCAATTCCGACCTGAGCAAGAAGTTCATCGTTCACGGTTATGCCGCTTACGGATTTGGCGACCGGCGCTGGAAGGGGGAAGCGGATCTCATGTATTTATTCGGCAAGAAGCCAAGGGCCTTCTTATATGCCGAATACGTGAACGACTTCGATCGTGGCCAGCAGTATTACGACCAGGTATCCACCGACAACATCTTCTCCTTCGCCGTTCGAAAGACCAATGTGCCCATCAAGTTCCTCTTCCAGCGCGGTCAGAAGCTGCAGCTTTTCCGCGAGTTCCACCCCGGGTTTTCCCTGCTGCTCGAAGGCAACCGCCGGCAGTATACGCCGATCCGTAATCTCCCTGGCAAGGAGCTTTACCTCAACAACAGGGGAGAGGCGCTGAATACGTTCGAAGCCTCTCTGCGGTTTCGCTTCGCCTACCTGGAGCAGTTCATCGAGAACACCTTCTACCGCTCCAGCCTGGGCTCTGCCTATCCCGTGCTGGAGATGAAGTTCACCCAGGGGATCCCCGGTGTGCTGAGCAGCAGCTATCGCTACTCCAAGCTTTCCGCCAGCGTGTCTACCAGCAAGAAGATCCCGCCGCTGGGAAATATTTATGTCAATGCCTTCGGCGGCAAGACCTGGGGCACGGTGCCCTACCTCTTCCTCGATGTAGCGCCCGGCAACGAGATCTATTATTACAACAAATACGCATTCAACATGATGAACCGCTTCGAGTTCATCCACGACCGTTATGCAGGCCTGAACGTGGAGCACAACATCGGCAGCGGCATTTTCCGCTTCACGAAGCTCACCCGCAAGATGGGTCTCCGACAGTTCTGGACCGCCAAAGCACTCTGGGGCTCGATCTCCGAGGCCAACCGCACCCTGAATTACAACAGCAATTACCCCTTCCATTCCCTGAACGGCAAAACCTACATGGAAGTAAGTACGGGTGTCAGCAATATCCTGAAGATCTTCCGGGTAGACTTCGTCTGGCGCATCCTTCCCCGCGCCGAACCCGGCCCCGTGGACCGCTTCGGGGTCTTCGGGTCGTTTAAATTTGGATTTTAAGAGAAGGAACGCAGATGGTCATGATTCAAATGATCAAGTAGGATAAAATACATTTATAAACAGCGTAACTGTATTGAAAAATAGAGTTTTTAGAACTGTTTATTCAGTGTGTTTTACTGAGCCAGTTCACTGATCTGCGCAATCATTACCATCATAATAATCTGCGTTCCCTTTCTCTATCCTGCGATGAGCTGAAACGCCGCTTCCCTTCCGGTGGCCAGCGCCGCTTCGACGGTGCCGATCTCCGGGCCTTCAAAAAGGCCTTCACCGGCGAAGTAGATCGTATTGGCTTCGGGCGTCTTCAACACCTGCTTCGCTTCCGCGCCGCCAACGACATCGTACGAGTAGCCGCCCAGGGTGTATGGATCGTGGATCCAGTCTTCTACAAGGAAGGCCTTCAGCTTTTTCCGGAGCGCTTCTTCCCGCTGGCCGAAGATCGAAGCCAGGGCTGCCAGGGCCTCGGTACAGAGTTCTTCTTTGGAACGTCCATCCATCGCCCTTGCCCGCGGGCCACCGAGCCAGCCGGTGAGCATGGCCGCGTCTTTCGGGTAGTAGGTCCACCAGGTGGGAATGGCTTCCTCGGAGAAAAGAAAGTTCAGTTTCGAGAGGTCCTTTCCCTGCGTCATCGCGCGGTCGGTCCAGAAAGCTTCATCGAACTGCAGGAGCAGCTTGATCACCGGTCCGAAGCCCAGGGCCCGGGCAGCGGCCATCTTATTCGTCAGTGCGGGCTCAAATCGGATCAGCTCCTCTTGCAGCACGCCCACCGGAACGGTCACCAGCACCCGTTGCGCCAGGTAAGACTGGTCCCCGGCATGAATGCGTACCTGTCCTTCCCACCATTCCACCAGGCTGACCGGTGCGCCGAAGGTGAACTGGACGCCATGGGCCTGGCAGTCCTGCACGAGGAAATCGATCAGGCCTCCATACCCGCCTTCCACGCGTCCCTGCTCTTCATCATCGCTTTCGAGCTCGCGCTTCAGCGCCAGGGTGCTGGCTTTCTCCAGGTCGGCAGCATAATATCCTTCCGCATAGTTCTTCAGGGTAAAACGAAGTTCTTCATATGCATCGCCCTGTAATTCATTTTCGAAGAAGCGCGCCAGCGGGATATCGTCGTGGATGCGCGCGAATTTTTTGGCCAGGGTGGAATAGTCTTCGATGAAGTCGCCCTGCTTTTCACGCTTTCCATCTTCGTGCTGCCAGATCGAGCCGCTGGCGCCCTAGGTCCTGATGCCGGCTTTTTTCAGGAGCATGCCGGTGAGCGGGAGGTCGCCGTGGACGAACTCGGCGCCCAACTCCACCGGCAGGCGGAAGCTCGGGTCATGTACCGTATAGGCGCGGCCCCCGGCCCGCTCGCGGGCTTCCAGTACCCGCACCCTCCGGCCTGCCAGTGCCAGCTCGCGGGCCGCCATCAGCCCGGCCGCACCCGCCCCGATAATGAGGATCTCTGTTTCCATGGTTTGCATTAGGGATTGAGTGCAAAAATGATGCGGAGGGAAAGAGAAGAACGCAGATTAAGCTGATTGTGATGATGGACGCAGATCAGTACAGTTGCGTGTACTATATTCAACTGCATCACTGTAATCTGGTCAACAATTTCCGGTCTTGAGCAAGCGCATCTGCGAAATCTTATAAATCATGACCATCTGCGTTCTCTCAGTGCTTGCCGTATTTCATCTCTCCAGCCGGTATCGCCACGGGGAGTGCGTTCTCTTTGGGCGGGATCGGACAGGAATAGCCGGCACGGTAGGCGCAGTAGGGGTTGTAGCAGCGGTTGAAATCGATGGTCACGCTGCCCTTGTTGATGTCGCCCATTTTGAGGTCGATATAGCGGCCCGTTTCATAGGATTCATTCCCGGTGGTCAAATCGGTGAAGGGAAGGAAGAGGTAATCCTTGTACTGGTCTACGCCCAGGAGCATCTGCGACTGGTAGATGTTCAGCTTGACGAGGGTGTCGTTGATCCGGAAGCTGGCCGTGCCATAAACCCGGTAGACCTGCTTCATTGGCGTGGAGGTCTTGAATTCGATCCAGGCGCCATTCTCCACTTTCTCGAACGTTGCCTGTACACGGTACCTGGGGTTGATCGGGAAGAAGTGCAGGGCCTTTCGGTCCTCACCCTTCACCACTTCATGGCTTTCGACATATGCCTCCCGGAAGGTTTTCGCATCAATTGTGTAGTTGCCCTGCGCCCCCGCGTGTAGTGCGCCTACTGATAGAAGGATCAATAAAAACTTCTTCATTTCTCGTTCTTTATTCCTTGTTCCCGACTTCGCCAAGGCTACGTCGGACAAGCGTTATTTCCTCAGCTCATCATGAGCACGTTCACGCTGCGCTGCAGGATGTTGAACGCGATCTCGGCCATCAGGTTCTCCTTGTCGAGCGTCGGGTTCACCTCGGTGATCTCGAAAGCGCAGACCTTTCGGTTTTGCATGAATTTGGAGATGAGGTCCTCTGCCTCGCGCTCCTTCAGGCCATTATTCACCGGCGTGCCGGTGCCCTTGCTGATGGAGGAGTCGAGCGAGTCCACATCGAAGGAGATGTAGATATCGGTGCAGTCGCTCAGGTAGCGCAGCACGGCACGCACCACGTTCTCCGGTCCCTTGCTGCGCACCTCCTTGGTGGTGATCACCTTCATGCCATAATGGTCGATGAGGTTCTTTTCTTCTTTTTCATAGTCGCGCAGCGAGATGAAAACAATGTCTTCCGGCAGCACCTTGGGCGCGATCTTGCCGATGTTCTTCAGGTAGTTCCACTGCTTCACCGTATCGGCATCCAGTTCATGCACCGCTGATTCCTCGTTGTCTTCATTGATGGAGATCGCCAGGGGCATGCCATGCATATTGCCGGAGGGTGTGGTGTACGGTGTATGCAGGTCGGCATGTGCATCGATCCAGATCACCCCGAGCTTGCTCTTCGGCTTGGCCATGCGGATGCCGGCGATCGTGGCGCCCGAGGTGGAATGGTCGCCACTGAGGATGACGGGAAAGAAATTGTTGCGGATGCAGTCGTGCACACCCTTGCTCACCTTGTCGTACATCGATACGATGCCCTTGATCCGCTTGGCGTAGGGCGACTCGATCGGCTCATAGAGGAGCTTGTTCTCCACGGGTATCTTCTCCGAAGGGAAGTGGATAAAGAAGTTGCTCATGAAATCCAGGGCCGCGATCTTGATCGCATCAATACCCAGGCTTGCGCCGCGGGTGCCGGCACCGATCTCTGAGGGAACTTCGATCAACTTGATATTCTTCATATAGCGAGGGCAAATTAGTAACGGGCATGTTCATAAACAAACCGCAAGGGAGAGAAAGAACACGGATTTAAAGAATAGAACGGATTTACGCGAATCTTTTTCTTTTGTTTCATACCGCGCACGGAATAAAAAAAGCTTCCATTTCAGGAAGCTATACACGATCCGTGTAGATTCATTTGATCCGTTCTATCCGCGTTCTTTCTCTAGGCGTTCTTTCTCTATTCGTGCGCGGCGAGGATGGGAATAGCGCTTTCGTAGATGAGGCGCTTGGTATTGGAGGTGCGGAACAGCGAGCCCCAGAACGAGTGGTTGCGGGGGATGGTGATCAGCATGTCGATGTTCTTATCCTGTGTGAACTGCTGAACGGTCTCATGCAGGTCATAGGTACCAATGAAATAGAACTCCGTGTTGAAATTCGAGAACATGTCCATCAGGCGGTTGCGCTCCGCCATGTATTCCTGGCTCAGCGACACATAGTGCTCGGAATTCACGTTCACGATATGGAGGGCGGGGCGGAACAGCTCCAGCACATTCTTGATCGGCACGTGGGGGATGCTCTTCTGCACGTCCTTGAAATCGGAGAGGAGGCAGGCGTTCTGCACCTTGATGAACTGGGCCGTGGGCGGGATCACCAGCACCGGGGCCACATTCCGCTCCACCATCTTCAGGGTGTTGGAGCCCAGGAAGCGCTGTTCCAGCTTCGACTTACCCGTGATGCCCATCACCACCAGGTCGGCATCGCTGTGGCGGCAAAAGCGTTCCAGCGCCCCGATCAGGTCACTGCCTTCTTCGCCATGCGTCTCGATCTTGGCAATGGAGCTGGCCTGCAACTCTTCGCGCAGCTTGTCGAGCAGGGCGCCTGCCTCAACGGCATCGCCGGTCCGCTCGTACTGGTGAAACAGGATCAGGCGCGTATCATAATGTCCGGTGATCATCTGGGCCGCATAGTGCGCAGCATTATTTGCCACGGCCGAAAAGTCGGTGGGAACGATAATGGTCATGAAGTGTCGGTTGGTTTGATTTGCAATATAGTGGTAATTAGGCGATTCCCGGTCAGTACCAAGGGCAGGAACTCCCATTTTGTTTAATCATTTTACGATAAAGCATCAACATTTTACCGGTCAAGACCTCGGGAAGGAAGCCCCTTGTTTTGTGGGAAATATGGGTATAACGGGCAACCGGGCTCCTGTGAAACCTGGTACAGAGTGGGCGTGAAACGTTATCTTCGCCCATCCTAAAAAAAGCTGAAAGAGTGCGACTAAAATCATTGGAAATAAAGGGTTTTAAAAGTTTTGCGGATAAAACCCTGGTCAATTTCGACGAGAACATCACCGGCATTGTGGGCCCTAACGGGTGCGGCAAGAGCAATATCGTGGATTCGATCCGCTGGGTGATCGGGGAGCAGAAGATCTCCCACCTCCGTTCGGAAAACCTCGAGAGCCTGGTATTCAACGGCTCCAAAACGCGCAGCGCGAGCGGGCTGGCCGAGGTGAGTCTCACCTTCGAGAACACCAAAAACCTCCTGCCCACCGAATTCTCCACCGTCACCATCACGCGGAAGTTCTACAAGAACGGCGAATCCGAATACCGGCTCAACGATGTACAGTGCCGCCTGAAAGACATCCAGAAC
>CBHWDR010000116.1:0-7819 GCA_966112575.1 uncultured Chitinophagales bacterium | reverse complement strand
ATGGCTTCGTCGGCGATCCGCCAGTTCATCACCGATGTGGAGTGGGGCGAACTGGATTACCTCGTCATCGATATGCCGCCGGGAACCGGAGATATCCACCTTACCCTGATGCAGACCGCGCCCGTTACCGGTGTGGTGGTGGTGACCACGCCCCAGGACGTGGCCCTCGCCGATGCAAAGAAAGGTATCGCGATGTTCGGACAGGCCCAGCTCAACGTGCCCATTATCGGGCTGATCGAGAACATGAGCTATTTCACGCCGGCAGAGCTGCCCAACAACAAATATTACATCTTCGGTAAAGAAGGCGGCCGCCGCCTGGCCGACGAATACGACCTGCCTTTCCTCGGACAGATCCCCATCGTTCAGGGTATCCGCGAAGGCGGCGACCAGGGCGTGCCGGTGATGATGAGTGACGACGAGATCACCAAGCAGGCCTTCTATGATTTCGCCGGCAACGTAGCCCGCAGCGCTTCCATGCGCAACGCTCACATGAATGCCGAGCAGATCTCCCAGGTGGTGGAGGATTGAGCTGCTGACCGTCGACCGTTTACTGTTAACGGTCAACGGTCAACTTTTCGTAGCTTGGTGAAAACGCCCTTATGCTACGCAACCTGCTGTCACTTGCTATCTTTCTGCCCATCCTGTCTTCCGCGCAGGAACGCAAGACCTTCAAGCTCAACCCGGGCCAAAAAGCCACGGACGTGATCCCGGCGAACGAGATCTACCGCTACCCGTCCTTCGTTTCCGGCACGGTCAGCTTCCGCAACGACCGGGTGGGCACGGCCCTGATGAATTACAACGCGCTGATCGCGGAAATGCAGTTCATCGATCCTAAAGGCGACACGCTTTCGCTGGACGATGCCGCATCGATCCGTTCTATCCTGCTCCAGGGCGATACCTTCTACTTCCACAAAGTTTTCTTGCATCAGCTCGCGACAATCGGCGACCGAAAGCTGGCAGAGCACAGTTCTTTCGTATTCGTCAACCGGCAGAAGCTGGGCGGATTCGGCGAGCCGACCAATGCTACGGTAGAAACGTACAACCAGATAAGTACCTCCAGCTTTTTCAAGGACCTGGTTGCCCGAGAGCTGATCACCCTGGGCAAGGTGAACATTTTGTATACCGGCGATAAGTTCAACCAGTTCCGGGAGGTGAACCGGAAGAACCTGATGCAGATCTATTCCAGGAAGAGCAAGGAGCTGGATGCCTACCTGAGGACGCACGATGTAGCCTTCGGTAAGGTGGAGGACGTAAAAGCGTTGATGATGTATATGGACGGCCTTTGATCAGGTGCGTAAGCGGTTGACCCTTGCCAGCAGACGGCGCAAGGCGTAGTTGAACAAGAGTCCAAGCATTGCCCCGCCAGCAGCGCCGCCCAGGATCCCCCAGACCAGGGGATGGCTGATGGTGATGCCCAGGCTCCTGATCTGGGGCAAAATGGTAGCCAGGATGGCGCCGACAGCCGCACCGGTTGACGTGCCCGAAAGAAGCACGAACCAGCGGAAGCCGGCCAGGGCCGAACGGCGGTAAAGGCCGTAGAGGACCGAAGTGGAGAGGATGCCTGCGCCAACAAATGCCGCGAGCACGGCGGAAAGCAGGAGCAGGACGATGATGCCCAGGAAAACTGTGCCCAGGACCATCAGGAAAAAGAAGGCGCCGATGAGCAGTAGAAAGACCAGGAATTCATCATCGTCCGCAGGCGCTTTGGTTTGGGCATACAAAGTGACGGAGAGAAGCAGTCCAGGGAATAAGCAGGCGAATTTTCGCAGGCGGCTCATAACTGAATATAAAATGATTCCAGATCTATTGCCAATTGTTTCCGGGTAAGGCAAGCCAGTCGAAAGCGTTCTTCCAGAGCAGGGCTTTCTTCACCTGTTCTTCGAGTTCCATCTTTTCGATCAATTCGCCGGGGCGATGTTCGCCCAGCGGGAAGGGATAATCGCTTCCCATGCAGATCTTTTTGTCACCAACCGTTTCGCGGAGGAGCTGGAAGGCTTTCTCGTCATGCACCAGGCTGTCGACCCAGAAGCGGCCGAAGTAGTCGCGCGGGTTTGTCGGATTGTCGATCTGCACCAGGTCGGGACGCACGGCATATCCATGTTCGATGCGGCCGATGGTATACGGAAAGGAGCCGCCGCCGTGTGCAAAAGCGATGCGCAGTTTCGGGAATTTTTCGAGTACGCCGGAAAAGATGAGCGAGCAGATGGCGCGGGCGGTTTCGGCGGGCATGCCCACCAGCCAGGGGAGCCAGTACTTCATCATGTCTTTTTCGCCCATCATCTCCCAGGGGTGGATGAAAAGGGCGCAGCCCAGGCGTTCCGCGGCTTCATAAAAAGGGTGGAACGCCACATCGCCCAGGTTCTTTCCATTGATGTTGGTGCCGATCTCGACCCCCGGCATCTTCAGCTTGACCACGCAGCGCTCCATCTCGCGGATGGCCAGGTCCACATCCTGCAGCGGCACGGTGCCCAGTCCAATAAAATGTCGGGAATCTCCCGCTACCGTTTCAGCAATATGGTCATTGAAGAAACGCGAGGTCTCCTGCCCGTCCTGAGGCTTCGCCCAGTAATTGAACAGCACCGGGATCGTGGACAGGACCTGCACCTGCACATCCGTAGCTTCCATATCACGCACGCGCTCTCCGGGGCGGAAGCAGTTGGGCTCCACCTCGCGGAACAGCCGATCGCCTTTCATCATGCAGGCCTTGCAGTTCCGGTGCTCGAGATGGATGAACTCACCATAACCGAATTTCTGCACCCAATTAGGCATATGCTCGGGCATGATGTGCGTGTGGATATCGATCTTCATGGGGATAAAAATACGGCAATGGGAGGGAGAGAAGGAACGCTGATGGTCATGATCTTTATGGTCGAAGATGATTTTTATGTTCGTTCTTAAACACTTTCCGTTTTAGTTCAGGCTCTTTCCCGAAGTTGAGTAAAAGACCTACTTCGATCTGGGTGGCCCGTAAATAGTTGGTTAGTTGTGCTTCGTGTTCGGGACGAAGCATTTCGGCTGATTTAATTTCAATCATTAGTTTTTGATCAACAACCATGTCGGCAATGTAAAAACCTACTTTCAGGCCATCGTAAAACACTTCGATCGAGATTTGCTGGTCTACAGCGAAGCCGGCTTTTTTCAACTCGAAAGCGAGGGCGTTTTCATATACCTTCTCCAGAAAGCCATAATGGAGCGCATTGTAAACTTTATAAAAAGCAGCAATGACCTCGCCCGTCAGGTCCGAATATAGATAGTTGTCATACACCCCTGCATATTAGCAAGGGACCTGATCATAATTGATCATGACAACCCGCCCGATCTGCGTTCTTTTCCTCTTCTCAGGCCGGTGTTTTACCCCTTCTTCACCGGAGGCTCCATTACCTGTCCGCAGTTCTTGCAGGTGCGGAGGGATTCGTTGGAGTAGAAGCGCTCCATGATGGGTGGGAGCTGGGTGACGATGTCTTTAACGAAAGCGAATTCTTCGTACAGCTTGTTGCCGCATTTCTCGCAGAACCACATGAAGGCATCTTCTTCGTTGGCGGCTTCTTCGCGCACTTTTTCGATCACCAGTCCAACGGTGCCGGCGCCACGCTGCGGGGAGTGAGGCGTTTGCGGCGGAAGGAGGAAGAGGTCGCCCTCGTTGATGGCGATATCGCGGGGCTGCCCGTTGTCGATGATCTTAAGCACGATGTTGCCTTCCACCTGGTAGTAGAGCTCTTCACTTTCGTTGTAGTGGTAATCCTTTCTCGCGTTGGGGCCGCCAACGACCATCACGATGAAGTTCTCCGCGTTTTTGTAGATGCACTGGTTGCCTACCGGAGGCTTGAGGAGGTCGCGGTGCTCATCGATCCACTGCTTCAGGTTGAATGGGGCTGCGATCATGATCGGTCAGTTTGGGTGAGTAGATGTTCCCGTCCAAATTACAGCAAAACGGCCTAAGTTTGACCGTATGAATTTATCACTCGAGGGAAGGACCGCTGTAGTCTGCGGAAGCAGCCAGGGCATCGGCTTCTCGATCGCGGAGGAGCTGGCGCTGATGGGGGCCAACTGCATCCTGCTCGCCCGTAACGAAGAGAACCTGCGCATTGCGGCCAGCCTGCTCGATATTACCATCCGCCAATCCCATAAGTTCTTCGCCGTTGACTTCACCGATACCGATGCGGTAACCCGCGTGGCTGCCCATATCGCTGCGGAAGGGCCGGTGCATATCCTCATCAACAATACGGGCGGCCCTGCTGCGGGTCCGATCGTTGAGGCGCGGCCGGAGGAGTTCCTGCGGGCCTTCAACCAGCACCTCATCATCAATCATCTCCTCACCACCACGTTCATGGAAAGCATGAAGACGGAGGGCTATGGTCGGGTGATCAATATTATCAGCACCTCCGTACGGATCCCGCTGAAGAACTTGGGGGTATCGAATACCATCCGGGGCGCCGTGGCCTCCTGGGCCAAGACGATGGCCAATGAGCTGGGTCAGTTTGGCATCACGGTCAACAATGTGTTGCCGGGCTTCACGCGCACCCAGCGACTCGATGCCATCGTGCAGAATACTGCCAACAGAAAAGGCGCTTCCACCGCCGATGTCGAAAAGGAGATGATGGAGGAAGTGCCGGCCCGGCGATTCGGCGAAGCCGCGGAAGTGGCTGCCGTAGCGGCCTTCCTGGCCACCCCGGCAGCGGCCTATGTCAACGGAACCTCGATCCCCGTGGATGGCGGACGCACCGGGACGATCTGATGAGTGATGAGTGATCAGTGATGAGTGAAGATGAGTGAGGGGTGATGAATGATCAGAAATCAGCGATCAGCGATCAGAAATCAGAAATCAGAAATCAGAGATCAGCGATCAGAGATCAGCGATCAGAGATTTTTATTAGTGATTTATCAATGCAATGACGATGAAGGCGATCATGGAAGAGGAACGGACCGGTCTGGACCTGGAGATACCAGGTGAGCTGCTGAACTATATCGGCGGGGCTTTTGTGGCGCCGGTGGAAGACCGGTGGATCGAGTCGGTGAACCCGGCAACGGGCGCTGTTCTTTGCCGCGTGCCGGATAGCGGTGCCGGTGATGTGGAGCTGGCCGTAGCAGCCGCGCGGAAAGCCTTTCCTTCCTGGTCGGTAACGCCGGTGGAAGAGCGGTTCACGATCCTGAACCGGATCGCGGGGCTGATCGATGCCCACCTCGAAGCCCTGGCGCTGGCAGAAACCACCGACAACGGCAAACCGCTCAGCCTTTCGAAGCGGGTGGACATTCCCCGCGCTTCATCCAATTTTCGTTTTTTCGCCACCGGCATCATGCATTTTGCGGCCGAAAGTCATACGATGGAAGACAAGGCCATCAACTATACCCTGCGGCAGCCCATCGGCATTGTAGGCTGTATATCCCCCTGGAACCTGCCGCTCTACCTTTTTACCTGGAAGATCGCCCCGGCGCTGGCTGCCGGCAACTGTGTCATCGCCAAGCCCTCTGAGGTGACGCCCGTGACCGCCTACCTGTTGGCGAAGATCTGCGCAGCTGCCGGTCTGCCAGAAGGCGTCCTGAATATCCTGCACGGCACGGGCCCGCGTACCGGTGAGGCCATCGTGCAGCACCCGGCGATCAAGGCCATCTCCTTTACCGGCAGTACGCGCGCCGGCGAACGCATCGCCGCCATCGCGGCGCCCAAATTTAAAAAACTCTCGCTGGAGCTGGGCGGTAAGAACCCGAATCTCATCTTCGCCGATTGTGACTGGGAGAAGATGATGAAGACGACCATCCAGTCTTCTTTTGCCAACCAGGGTCAGATCTGTCTTTGCGGATCACGGATCCTGGTGGAAGAAAGCGTCTATGAAAAGTTCAGGGATGAATTTGTTGCCCAGGTACGCAAGATGAGCATCGGCGACCCGCTCGATCCGGCTACGAAGCAGGGCGCGCTCGTCAGTAAGCTGCATTACGATAAAGTGATGGCCTGTATCTGGACGGCTGTGGAAGAAGGCGGCAAGATCCTCTGCGGTGGCGAAGCGGTTCATCCCGAAGGCCGTTGCGCCGAGGGATATTTTATCCAGCCTACCGTGATCGAAGGTCTGGGACCCGCCTGCGCGACCAACACGGAAGAGATCTTCGGGCCGGTGGTTACGCTGCAGCCCTTCCGGACGGAAGAAGAGGCGCTGGAGCTGGCCAACCACTGCAATTACGGGCTTGCGGCAACGATCTGGACCCAGGATATTTCTCGCGCCAACCGGGTGGCTGCTAAAGTGGAAGCCGGCATCATCTGGGTCAACTGCTGGCTGCTCCGTGACCTGCGGACGCCGTTCGGCGGCATCAAGAACAGCGGCGTGGGCCGCGAGGGTGGTTGGGAAGCCCTGCGCTTCTTCACCGAAGCAAAGAATGTCTGTGTGCAGCTTTAATTGATCAAAACCGAATCCGAAATATATGTCGATCATCAAAACCGAGCATGCCGCCAAACCGCTCGGCGCCTATCCCCATGCCCGCCGCGTGGGCAACCTGTTGTTCCTCTCCGGCATCGGCTCGCGAAGAGCAGCGGATAACCAGATCCCGGGTCTGGTGCTGGATGCGGCCGGCAACATCGAAGCCTACGATATCGAAGCCGAATGCCACCAGGTTTTTGCCAACGTACGGGCCGTGCTGGAAGCCAGCGGAAGCAAGTGGGAGAACATGGTGGACGTGACGGTCTTTCTCACCAATATGAAAAAAGACTTCCCGGTATACAACCGCATCTATGGTGATTACTTCCAGGGTGTTGAAGCCTGTCGCACCACGGTGGAGGTGAAGAGCCTCCCGACGCCGATCGCCATCGAGCTGAAGGTGATCGCCACCGTTGATTGATTCCTTTCCCGAACTTCGCGCCACCGTATGAACTATAACAGCTCGCTTGAACTCGCCCGAAAGCTCGACGCAGCAGATCCCCTCGCTGCTTACCGCGAGCGCTTCTTTATTCCCAAACATCATGGGAAGGACTGCATTTATTTCACCGGCAATTCGCTGGGCCTGCAGCCACGTTCGGTCCGTGCCGCGATCGATCAGGAACTGGCGGATTGGGCAGAGCTGGGCGTGGAAGGACATTTCAAGGGGAAGCATCCCTGGTTTTCCTATCATGAGCAGTTCGCCGGCCCTCTTTCGCGCATCGTGGGAGCGAAGCCCGAAGAAGTGGTGGCGATGAATGGCCTGACCACTAATGTGCACGTGCTGCTTACCACCTTTTACCGTCCCACTACCGAGCGCTTCCGCATCATCGTGGAAGCAAAGGCGTTCCCTTCCGACCAGTATGCGGTGGAAAGCCAGGTGCGCCTGCATGGCCTCGACCCCCGGTCTGCGATCATCGAGATCAGTCCGAGAGAAGGCCAGGCGCAGATCGACGAGCAGGATATCCTCAACACGATCGAAGCTTACCGGGATTCGCTTGCATTAGTATTTATCGGCGGGGTCAATTACTACAGCGGGCAGGTTTTCGATATGAAGGCGATCACGGCAGCGGCACATGCGGCCGGGGCTTATGCAGGCTTCGATCTGGCTCACGCCGCAGGGAATATTCGCCTGCAGCTGCACGACTGGGACGTGGATTTTGCCTGCTGGTGTTCGTACAAATATCTCAACTCAGGTCCCGGCGGCATCTCGGGTGTATACATCCACGAGCGGCACGCCACCAACCGCAGCCTGCCACGCATGGCCGGCTGGTGGGGCTACGATAAGGAAACGCGTTTTCTCATGGGCCCGGGCTTTAACCCGATCCCGACGGCGGAAGGCTGGCAGTTGAGCAATGCCCCCGTGCTCCTCATGGCGGCGCACAGGGCCGCCCTTGAACTGTTTGAGCAGGCAGGGA
>CBHWDR010000115.1:0-7826 GCA_966112575.1 uncultured Chitinophagales bacterium | reverse complement strand
CGGCGAGATCAGGAGCTCCGGCAGCGAGATGACGTGATCGGAATGGAGGTGGGTAAGAAACAGGGCATCGAGCTGATCGTAGGATACATCCAGCTGACGCAATCGCTGCAGGCAACCGCGCCCGGCGTCGAAAAGCAGGGTCTCGGTCCCGGCCTGGACGAGAATGCTGGGCCCGAAACGTTCCATCAGCGGCTGCGGTGTACCGGTTCCCAGCAAGGTTAGTTTTATGATCTCCCCGGTGGCGGTACTGTCGATGACGGCATTGGTTTGTCCGGCGCTTGCGAAGCCAAGGAACAAAACGAGAATAATCAGAATAGATCGCAGCATTGGTTTGGTATAGGTGTACTTAAAGCTACACGAAAGCCATCAGGGCGGCCCAAAGATCTTCTGCATCCTGCGCCATGCACGAACGCCATTTGGTATTTGTATTGGAATAAAACCGGCGTCATCGCGAGCAAAGCCAGCGAAGCGCATACACCAAATCAGGCACGCAGGATCTTTTCCATTTTCCTGCCTTTAGCCAGTTCGTCGACGAGCTTGTCGAGGTAGCGCACCTGCTGCGTCAGGGGGTTCGTGATCTCCTCGATCCGGTAGCCGCAGATCATCCCGGTGATCAGATGGGCATTGGGGTTCATCGAAGCCCGCTGGAAGAAGGTCTGGAAACTGGCTTTCTCCTCGATCAGCTTCGCTAGTTGCTGCTCATCGAAACCAGTGAGCCAGCGGATCACTTCATGCAGCTCTTCTTTCGTGCGGCCTTTCTTCTCCACCTTGGCCACATAATGCGGATAAACCGAGGCAAAGCTCATGGTAGCGATGCGCTCGTCGTGGGTGCTGGTATTCATGCCGGTAGATTTGGGATGCTGGCTAAGTTAACGGATTCGGTTCATTGATCCGGCCCTGTACCTGACACCGAACGAAGGAGCAGGAAGGAGCAGACCAGGGCCGCCAGGTTGAAGGCGGGAATGATGAAAACGGCGGGAATGATGTTGTAGCCCAGCATGCCCATGGCGATGATCTTCGCGGTAAGGGCGGTCATCAATAGCGAGAGGAACACGAAATAAACGGGACCGAGCAGGTAGCCGAGCGGTACCCGGCGGACCAGGAGCGAGCCGGAGACAACCGCTGCCGGCAGGAGGACGGCCAGGTCGAGGCCCTGCACGATGAGGGTGGTGTAATGCTCCACCTGCACGGGGATGATGCTGCCGTTGAGCAGGGGCGGCACGACGATGCTCAGCCAGAGCAGGGCAATGGCGAGGGCGATGAAGATGAGGAAGCGGCCGGCGGTTTTGACCGGTGTTGCCGGACGGAACGCGAGAGCCAGGCTGTCCAGGTGGAAGGAGCGCAAGGTGCGTACGAAGGCGAAGAAGGAGGTACCTGCCAACAACACGTAAACGAGGAAGAGGGCATTGTACATGCCCATGACGAGGTAGAAGAGATAGGTCACGAGGAAGTAGGCCAGCACGCCGGCGAGCAGGAACCGGGAGGCGAGTCCACCCCTGCGGGCGGCGAACAGGGCGAGCAGGAGCAGGGGAACACCGATGAAGAGCGTGACACAATCCTGCGCAATGCCCTGTGGTGCCACTTCGGCCGACATATCCTTATAGAGCCCCTTACCGTGGATAATGACGGTCTTGCCGCGGATGGACGTGTAGGAATAGTGCCCGGGTCCCTCGCTGGTGAATATGCCCGCGGTGGTTGCGACAATGGCAGCCAGGGCGATGAGGAGCACGAGGATGGTGATGGTCTTCTTTTGTTGCATGCATGAAAGCGATCGAACAAATTTGCTGCAAGGGAACGGGGAAGGACCGATCCGCAATTAGGAAGATGGATGATTCTGGTCAGCGTGCCCGGTCAATCAATTCCAGATCCCGACTTCCATCAGCAATTCAATGCTATCCATTCCCATAACATCAATTGTGGATTAGCTGATCCTTTTGTACTTCTTCAAAATATCGATGACCAGTTGATGCGGGAGTCGATAGGCTTTGTTTCCGTTGATGCCTTCCATGGTTTCGGCGGCCACCATAGCGTTGATGATGGCTTCCTCCACGGCCTGCACGGTTGCGTCGAACAGGGGATTGATGCCGTCGTTGGGGAGCTGGTCTACCCGGGTGAAGTCCTTGCGCTGGAAAGCAGCGGCATTGGCCGTGGAGAAGGCGAGGAAGATATCGCCCGAGCCATTTTCCCCGCGCCCGCCTACGATGCCCACGCCGAGCGGCACCCGGGCAGCGATCCGCTTCAGCTGGTGCGGCAGCAGGGGAGCGTCGGTGGCCACCACAACGATGATCGAGCCATCGCCTGGCTGATAGGAAGGCGGTGCCTTGAACTCATAGTTCAGCGTATCCTTCAGCTCCCTTCCTACCGGCACGCCGGCAATTGTGAAATTGCGCTTGCTGCCGAAATTGGATTGCACCAGCACGCCAACGGTATAGGTCGAGTCGCCGATTTTTACAACCCGTGAAGACGTTCCGGTACCGCCTTTGAAGCCGAGGCACATCATGCCCGTGCCCCCGCCCACGTTGCCTTCCTGCAGGAAACCGCCCCGGGCGCTGTCGAGCGCCTGGTAGGCATGCTCTTCTTTTACATGGAAGCCGTAGATGTCGTTGAGAAAGCCGTCGTAGGTCTCGGCAACCACCGGGTAGGTGTACCAGAAATCGTCCTTATACCAGCCGGTCCGGACGAACCATTTCAGCACGGCATCCCGCACCACGCCCACGCTGTTGGTATTGGTGATCATGATGGGCGTTTCGAGGAAGCCCGACTCGGTGATCCAGGTGGTGCCGGTCATCTCCCCGTTGCCGTTGAGGGAATAGAAATTGGCATAAACGGGATTGTTGGTCCGCCCACGCGGGAGGATGGCCGTAACGCCGGTGCGAACGGGCCCCTTGCCGCGCACGTTTGTGCCCTTCCCGGAAATGAGGGTGGTGTAGCCCACCTCTACGCCCTTCACATCGGTGATAGCATTGTAGGTGCCCGGGGTGCCATTGAAGGGAATGCCCAGGTCGCGGGCCCTGGGCTTCTGGGCAGAAGATGTGCGCGTATACCGGTACTCATGCCGGTTGATCCATTTGCTTTCGCCTGCGAACCGGACATCTTTACGCTTCGTGAAAAGGTCCTTGCCCAGCACATACGTATGCCGGAATGTTGCCGGCCTGTTGTCATTTCCATCCGTTCCGGTTTCCTCGGTGATGACCTCAACATCGCCATTGGGCAGTACGCGCCTTGTGCGGATCCGTGCCCGGTCGATGTATTTGCCGTCCGGTGTAAGAACGACCGTGTCGATCGAATTGGCGCCGGGTTCGTTGGGGTAGCGATGCGCCCATGCGAATGTATTTGTAGTGCCGATCCGGCTGATCTCCATGTCGGCCGGCATCGTGTAGGGCTTACCGGAAGAATAATCGAGATAGGTGAGGGAGCCTTTCCAGCTGCCGGAGATTTTTTGAAAGTCCTTCAGAATTGTCTTGAGGTCGGCTTGAGCCTTGGCAGTAGCTACAAAAACCAGGAGCAAACAAAGAGACGAGCAGTATTTCCTGATGTTCATTTTTTTCAGTTAAATATGAAGCAGCAGCTACTTGATCATATCCGTATGAACAACTGAATGTGGCCGTTTCAATTATCCGTTTGGCCGATCGATTCAACGAGCCTGGCGCGCTCGACCTTGTTCATCCGCTTCTTGAGGTACCAGCTGACCAGGAAGAGTAGCAGGGCGAAGATCGCCAGGAAATTCAAGCCGGTGTAATAGGCAAGCGCATTGACTCCGCTCACGTCGGGCGAAGGTGTATTCATCAAGCCGATATAACCGAGTGCCTGGAGAACCAGGAAAACGATGCCCAGTACATTCAATATGGATCTCGCGCGCTTCATATGGTGGTTTTGGAATGGTGGCAGGAAGCAGGTCTCCGTACACCTTTTCTTTTGGGAAGATAATAAATAAAGCAAGCTGGTCGTGCAGTGAGCAGGCATGAACATATGACGGACAGCAACAAAAAAAGCCGCCCTTGGGCGGCTTCTATCGTTCGCGATACGCTTGATCAGTTTTTCGGCGGTGCGTTCTTCGCCATGTTCTCGTAGAACTCTTTTACGGATTTGATCTGCTCGGCGGTCAGGAGCTCGCTCAGCTTCTTCTCGCGGGCGGCTTTGAGCTCTTCGATCTTGGCAGCGCGATCGGACTCGCTGAGGTCCCGCAGTTTGGAGGCCGCCATGCGCATTTCGAAGTTGATCTCGATCACCTTGTCGGCCTGGGCTTCGGTGAGGCCGGTTTCCTTAACCATCTGGGGCTTGGTGCGATCCTTCATCTGCTGGAGCATGACGGCGGGATCGGGAGCAGACTGGGCAGAGGCCGAGGCGGCGAACAGGGCGGTAAAGACGAGTGTCAGGAATAGGAACTTCTTCATAACGTGTGTTTTTTTAGTTTCGACCATCAAGTTATTCCAATTACCTGCGTGTTTCCGGCCAAACTGCACCAGTGGCGGGTTTTGCGGCAATGGCTGTCGGAAATTTACATAACAACATACATGAGGAAGATGGTTGCACACGATTCTTCCCGGAATCTGCTAGGCTGCCTTTCCGGGCTTCTTTTGCTTCACGGAAGGGATCCAGGAGATCAACAACTCCACCAGCAGGATGGGCAGGACCCAGCTCATCCACTCATAGGTGGCATCCTTTATTTCTTCACTTTTGATGAAGAACAACAGGTTGTGCTTGTAGGACGCCGAGCACAAAATCCGTGACGCCGCCCAGCAAGCTGCCCAGGATACAGGCCTTACCCAAGCCGCGGTGCCAGGCCGTGTAGCGGTTGCGGAATCATTCCAGAACTGAAGCTTTAACTGAACGAGTGCCGGAACTCCAGCGGGCTTTGCGTCGTTTTGTTCTTAAATAATTTACTGAACGACTGCGCATGCTCGAAGCCTAGTGCATAGGCGATCTCTGCCACGGACAAGGATGTGGTGGAAAGTTTCTCCTTGGCCTGCTGAATGAGCTTTTCATGAATATGCTGCTGTGCATTCTGCCCTGTCAGCGTGCGGAGCATATCTCCCAGATAATTGGGTGAGAGATGCAGGGCAGCTGCTACGTGCTGCACGGTCAGCAAGCCTTTCTCCTCCGCCTTGCCGCTGGCATAATAAGCATCTACGATCGCCTCAAACCGGGTCAGCAAGTCATGCTGGTTGTTTTTCCGGGTAATGAACTGCCGCTCATAAAAGCGATTGGAGTAGGTTAGCAGCAGGTCGATCTGCGATACAATGATGTCCTGCGTATGCCGGTCGATATGCCTGCTCTCCTCCTCGATCTTATGGATGATTGCGGCGATATCCGCTTCCTCAGCCTCGGAAAGATGTAAGGCCTCATGCACGGCATAGGAAAAGAAACCGTACTGTGTTATGGTCCTTGCCAGCGGGTACTTCAGCAGCAGATCGGGATGGAAAAACAAGAGCAAGCCCGGGCCGCACTCCATGTTCGGGACATCCAGCGACTGTACCTGCCGGGGCGCGGTAAAGCTCATCACACCTTTATCATAATCGTACAACTGCTGGCCATATTTCATCTTTCCCTTCACATCCCGCTTCAGGGCGATGCAGTAAAACTGGGTGATGAACTGATCCCAGGTTCCATCGGGCTGGTATCGGCATTGCTCCGACCGGGCAGTACTGACCAGTGGATGCAGCGGCTCGGGCAGGGAGGTTAACCGGTGAAACTGGGTGATGGTCTGAATATCGGTCATCTGATAAAATTACAAGGATTGGAGGCCTTCCAGTGCTGCTGATGCCTGCGGTTTACGGCCGGCAAACAAAGCAGCGGAAGAAGGGGTTGAAAAAGCTTAGTCGAGCAAGCCCATGCTGAATGCATCGTACCGGTCGCCGGTATCGATACCCAGCGGCACGATGCTTTCCAGGCTCTGCATTTCCCCTTCGCTGAGCGTTACCGAGGCAGCAGCTATGTTCTGTTCCAGGTATGTTCTCCGCTTGGTGCCCGGTATGGGTAAGGCACCTTTTTGCAGGGTCCAGGCCAACGCAAGTTGGGAAGGTGAAATGGACTTCTCCTTTGCCAGCGCTTCAATGGCATGGAGCAGTTCGAGGTTTTTATGGAAATGCTGCGGTTGAAAGCGGGGAATGTTACGGCGGAAATCATCTTTTGGCAGATCGTCGATGCTACGGATCCTTCCGGACAGAAAACCCCGGCCCAAGGGTGAGTAGGCTACAAAGCCGATGCCCATATCCTCCATTGCTTTCATGATGCCGCGGGCTTCCACCCCTCTTTCAAAGAGGGAATATTCCGTTTGCAAAGCGGTGATGGGGTATACTGCATGGGCTTTCTTAACCGTTTCTGCCGACATCTCCGAAAGCCCCAGGTAACGCACCTTTCCTTCCTTCACCAGGTCAGCCATCGCCCCAACCGTTTCCTCGATCGGCGTGTTTT
This sequence comes from uncultured Chitinophagales bacterium, assembly GCA_966112575.1. Lineage (GTDB taxonomy): Bacteria > Bacteroidota > Bacteroidia > Chitinophagales > Chitinophagaceae > Flavisolibacter. The sequence continues at coordinate 1,412 of CBHWDR010000115.1, read as the reverse complement.
TATCGAGCCGGTGGAGGTAATACAGGTCAATGTAGTCGGTGTTCAGGCTTTTGAGCGACCGCTCCACGGATTTGCGCACGTATTCCGGCCTGCCGTTGATCTGCCAGGTCACCTGCCCGGCATCGTTGATTTCCCAGCCAAATTTGGTGGCGATGATATATTGGCTGCGTTGGGCCCCGACCGCTTTTGCGATCAATTTTTCGTTCTCAAACGGGCCGTAGAGATCGGCGGTATCCAGGAAATTTCCGCCCAGCTCCAGGGAGCGATGGATAGTGGCGATGGCTTCCTGTTCATTGGCTTCGCCGTACATATGGGCATCACCAAAGCCGGTCATGCCCATGCAGCCCAAACCCATTTGGGGCACTTCCAAACCCTGTGTGCCGAGCGTTCTCTTCTTCAATTGCTCCATGTTGTACGTTTTAGACAACAAATTTCCGCCGGCGAGCGACGGGCGCTGTGTTCAAATCATGGATGCTTGTAGCTATTTTACAGGTGGGACGGCGAGCTCTGTGGACCTTGTGCTGTAGGTCGATGAGGAAGTTCGTTGCGCAGACTGAGGTCACTACTCTTTTCTCCACTTGAGACCCGGCGATCCAATACTTCCCAACCTCAGCTCTTCCTCATCCAGCAGCGGATGGCCAGGGACGCTTTTATACGCAGAGATCTTGTATATGAGGTCTTGCCCTTCGACACGCAGCCCGGTGCGCACGACCCCTCCTACCCCGGCCTTCGAGAAAAGGACCACATAGATCGTAGTAGAGTCGTTGGAAGCAATGGTTCTTCGAACCGATTGCAGCCCTCGCGCCGGGCTGTCCAGCAAGGACTTGATCGAAAGACCATAGTCTATTACCGTCGCCTTCTCCGCGGTCATCGTATCGGAAGGAAGCAAAAGCTTCAGATACACGCCTGATGAGCGAGGGAACTCCAGGGAATCCACAGGAACGTTCAGATTTATGTCTACAGGACTGCTCGTATGGTTGGTCAACTGCGTATAAAACACCACGTACGGATGCCGTTGGCCATCGGCGCCCGTGTAGCCGTTACCCCGGGGCAGGCTATTGGCTATGATCAGGCGGCCACCCGTCGAATCCGTATACACATACCTCCGCACCGAATTCACGGTTTCGCCAGCAGGGACCAGAGATTTTGAAGAATTGCTTTGCTTACAGAACAAAAGCCCGATGCCCGCAAGTATGAAGATGATGACCTGAATTCGCATAGCTCGAGAAGATTGCGTATTGAGAGGCTGATTGATTATGAACCAGTAACCTGAATATACGATGTTCCCAGGGGTGGCCGGTCGGATCGGCCCAGGGTGCATTTACCTGATCCGCTTCCACCCGCCCGGCCAACGAGCGTATCACTCAGTCGGAAGGTTTTTCATCGTTTATCCGCTGAATGGCTGCTCCGTT
>CBHWDR010000114.1:0-7838 GCA_966112575.1 uncultured Chitinophagales bacterium | reverse complement strand
CATCAGCCCCTTCCCTTCGCAGAACGCCGGACCGACTGGCTTCCCCAATGCGTTCGTTACATATACCGAGGTGTTCGCACTCAATGACACCACGGTCTTCCTTACCGGTAACATGTTCACCAGCACGGGCATCAAGCGCGTGTACAGGACGACCAATGGCGGTGCTACCTGGACCGACATCACCGGCAACATCCCGACCCTGAACCCGGTCGGCAACCTGAATGGCATTCTCATGCACGATGCCAACAATGGCTATGCGATCAGTCCGGGCGGCGTGCTGTACACCACCACCAATGGCGGCACTTCGTGGACCCTCGATATCGCCCCGACGAATAATCTCTTCGAGACCCTCGCCTTCGCGCCGCCAAAAGTGGGCCCTTCGATCAGCATGGCCAACCGCCGCGTATTTGTTACCGGGGTGAACCTGCCCAACGGCGGTGCACCCGTGATGGAGTTCGGCGACCTGCGCAACCTGAATGTGAATGCAACTGAGGCGATCACCGGCACTTCCTGCACCAACCCCGCCGGCAGTGTGACCATCAACGTAACCGGCGGCATCGCACCCTACACCTATAGTCTCAATGGCGGCACCTTCCAGGCCGGCAATACCTTCACGGGCCTCACGGCAGGACAGGACACGATCACCATCCGCGATGCCTATTGCGGCCTGCTCACCAAAGTGATCACGGTGCCCTTCAACGACAACCTGACGCTGACCGCGAACAACGACACTACCGTCTGTGCCGGAGCACCTGTACAGATGCTGGCCAGCACCAACGGCACCGGCGCCAGCTTCGCCTGGACCCCCGCGACGGGCCTGAGCAACGCGGCGATCGCCAACCCGGTTGCCACCGTAACCAATACCTCTGCCTTCACGGTGCGCGCCACGCTTAATGGTTGTGTGCGCACCCGCACGATCAACATCGGCATTCGTCCCAACCCGATCGTGAATGCAGGCCCCGACAAGACCATCCTCATCGGCGACTCGGTGCAGCTCAATGGCAGCGGCAGCGGCAACTCGGTGTCGGTGCTCTGGTCGCCCGCAGCTTCGCTCTCCGGCGCCAATACCTTCACCCCCAAGGCCAGCCCGCAGCAGACGACCACGTACACGATGACCGTTCGCGATGCCAATAGCTGTACGTCTACCGACGACGCCCTGGTCACCGTGATTCCGTATTGCGTACAGGTGATGGATGCCTTCACGCCCAATGGCGACGGCATCAACGACAAATGGCTTGTGACCAAGGGCAGCAGCTGCACCAAGGTGGTGGCCGTTCGTGTATACAACCGCTATGGCAGTGAGGTGTACCGCAACGACAATTATTCCGACAACTGGGATGGCACCTACAATGGCAAGCCGCTCACCGATGGCACCTACTACTACATGGTCGACTACACGCTCTTCAACGGCAAGCGCGTGCAGCTGAAAGGAAACGTAACCATACTTCGATAACCGAATCAACTCAATGCGATGAAAAAAATACTTCTCCTGCTCGTCCTGGCGCATCTTGGTGTGCTGGCCACGGCGCAGCAATTGCAATCCTCGTCCTTCTACGACCTGCAGGGCGTATTCATGAACCCTTCGATGGCCGGCGTGCAGAAGCATGCGATGATCGGCGCCTCGTACCGCACGCAGTGGAGCGGCATCAGCGGCGCCCCGAAAACCGCCACGCTCTTTGGCTCCTTCAAGCTGCCGAAGCAGGCAATTGGTTTGGGCGGCTATCTCTACTCCGATAAAACCGGACCCACCTCGCGGAATGGCCTGGCGCTTTCCTTTGCCAAACATATCGAGCTAAGCAAGGGCCTGCTCTCCCTGGGTGTGGAAGCCCGCATGCAGCAGTGGATGATCGACCGCAACAAGCTGAGCCAAACCCTCGGCACGGATCCCGTACTGTCGAATGGCGACAACAAGTTCAAGTTCGATGCCGGCTTCGGCGTTTCCTTCGCCAATGAGCGACTGCAGGTGGGCGCCTCGGTGTCGCAGCTGGTGCAGTCGGAGCTCGACTTCTACAGCGGCAATCTCACGCGCTCGGAGCAGGGCCGGCTCTATCGCCACTACTATGCGCATGGCGCCTATAAGTTCGATGTGGATGGCAGCACCACGATCACACCCAATTTCCTGCTAACCTACCTGCCCAATGCGCCGTTGGAATTCCAGGGCGGCGCCCGCGTAGAGCACAAGGAACTGTTCTGGTGGGGATTGGCCATGCGCGCGCGCCAAAGCTGGCTGTTGTCGGCCGGAGTGCACGTGGACAAAAAGCTGACCCTTGGCTATTCCTTCGAGATTTATCGTACACCCTTGAGCATTTATGATAAAGGCTCCAATGCCCATGAGCTGATCCTGCGCTATGATCTGATCAAGTAAAACCTCGTAGAAAGTCCTTTCCGAAGCCGGGAGGAGCTGGAGTATGGTTGCGGCTTAGCTGGTAGGCCAGGATCATCACTCCGCTCTTCCCGGCTTCTTTATGTACCGGCCATGATTTTCATCCACCATTCCTGGCCCAGCTCCTGCACCGAGGTCACTTCCGGAAGACCAAGCTGGCGCGCGAGGCGCTGCAGGATGGCAGGAGCCGTCTCGCCCTGGGCGCGCAGGTAGTGGATGGAGGTATCGCCCGCCGATTTGGAGAGCTTGCGTCCATCGGCGGTCTGCACCAGCGGGTGGTGCAGGAAAACAGTGGAAAGAAAAGCAGGTTGGTTCAGTACCTGCGCCAGGTAGAGCTGGGCCAGGGTTGAGTCGAGGAGGTCTTCACCGCGCACGATGAAGTCCACGCCGAAATGAAGATCGTCCACCAGGGAGGCGAGCTGGTAGGCTGGCAGGCCATCTTTTCTGCGCACGACGAAATCCTCCATCCTCGCCGGCAGGCTGGCCAACGCATCCGGACTTTCATAGGCATGCACTACAAGCGTTCGTTCGTCGGTGCGCAGGCGCCAGGTAGCGCCGGGCGTATCAAGCGGCAGGTCTTTTTCCCGACAGCTGCCCGGATAACGGCCATCGGCACTGGCCTGCAGGATGGCCGAGCGCGAGCAGGTGCAGGCATAGACCTGGTTCTGCTCCACCAATTGCCGGAGTGCGGCTTCATACAGGGGCAGACGCAAATGCTGCGAATAGTTCGCTTCAAAATCCATCGCATCCCCCGGGCCCGAATCCCAATGGATGCCAAAGAAGTTCAGGGTATCGAACACATCCTCCACATACTCCGGCCGCTTCCGGTCGCCGTCCATATCATCGATCCGCAAAAGCAGCGATGCCCCGCTCCGCCCTGCCAGGTAAGCCGTAAGCGCGAAGGAAAGCAGGTTACCCAGGTGGAGATAACCGCTCGGGGTCGGGGCGATGCGGGTCTTTCGGAGGTTCAAAGGTTTAAGAGTTCAAGAGTTTAAAAGTTTGCGTGGTTTGCGAAGTTTGCGAGTTTGCGAGTTTGCAATGTTTTGAGGTACTCCTCCCCCTCTCCTTTGGAGAGGGGGTTGGGGGGTGAGGTCAACCAAGTCGTTCCATCGTCTCCACCACCGCCTTCCACTTCGTTTCACCCAGTTCCGTCAGTTGCTGCTTCACCGCATCGGGCAGGATGCGCAGGTTGGAGGTGTTCTGCTCCACATGCTTGGGCGTGCGGATGCCGGGGATGATGGTGCTGATCTCCGGAAAAGAAAGGATAAAGCTCAGGGCCATTTCGGTAGGCGAGAGCTGCAGTTCGCGGGCCAGTGGCCAGACCTCTGCTTCCAGGATCCCGAGCGCCTCATCGAGCACGTCGCCGGTGAGGCGGAAGCTGCGGTGATCGTCGGCGCTGAATTGCGTTTGGCGGGTGAACTTGCCGGTGAGGAGGCCGAACTGCAGGGGCATGCGGGCAATGAGGCCATAGCCTTGCGCGCCGGCCTTCGCCATCAGTTGAAGCGCGCGCTGGTTGATGAGGTTAAAGACAAGCTGGAAACCCTCAGCCTTCCCTTCCGCCATCAGGTAGTGGGCTTCGGCCTCGGGGTGAAAGGTATTCAGCGAAAGGCCCCAGTGGCGGATCTTGCCCTGCTCTTGCAGGCGCTCCATGGCATCGATGCATTCGCCGGCCTGGAGGTGGCTCATCCGCGCCGAGTGCAGCTGGTAATAATCGATCGACTCCCGCTGCAGCCGGCGCAGGCTGGCGGCGCAGGCTTCGAAGATCCATTCGCGGGAGTAGTCCAGCTGGATGCGCTCCTCGATGGCCCGGTGCCCGACCTTGGTGGCGATGATGGCCTCGGGCTGGCCTTTGAGCACGCTGCCCAGGAGGGATTCCGAATGTCCCAACCCATAGAAATCGGCGGTGTCGAAGAAGTTGATGCCGGCATCGAGGGCCGCATGGATCGCGGCTTTGGAGGTGGCGTCATCGGCCGGCCCCCAGCCGATGGGCGTGCCGCCCACCACGGCATTGCCGCCGATGGCCCAGGCACCGAATCCGATCTCACTCACGCGGAGCGTCGTGTTTCCAAAAGAACGGTAGTTCATAAGCGGTAAAACTGCTTCAAAGTAGTTTATTTTTGCCCCCACTATGAATGGAGCTCTGAATCGCCCCGTGCGGGTACTGGTAGCAAAAGTAGGTCTCGACGGGCACGATCGTGGTGCCAAGGTCATCGCCACCGCCCTGCGCGACGCGGGCATGGAAGTGATCTACACCGGCCTGCGCCAGACCCCCGAAATGGTGGTCCAGGCCGCCCTCCAGGAAGACGTCGACGCCATCGGCATCTCCATCCTCTCCGGCGCACACATGACCGTCTTCCCCAAGGTCATCGCCCTCATGAAAGAAAAAGGCCTCGACGACGTCCTCCTCACCGGCGGCGGCATCATTCCCGACGAAGACATGAAAGCCCTCATGGCCCAGGGTGTAGGGCAGCTCTTTGCGCCCGGCACACCGACGACCGAGATCGCGGAGTATATCAGAGGCTGGGTGAAGGAGAAGCGGAGTTTTTAGAGACAGGAGGTGGGAGAAGGGAGAGAGGAGACTGTTCTAAGCAACTTCAAGGGAATGCGGATTGTGCGGATTGACAATATCGTAAGGCCTTAGGGCCTTTTTATCTGCCTAGATTGCTGGCTACCGGTCTCTTGGTGGAATTAGATATCTCAACAGTCAAATGTCAAGAGAGTGGTATGCTGGCTTGCTCTCCCACTCGACTAAGCACTTCAGCTAGCAGGTGGTATTTTCCACGTTCAAACGGGCGTTTATAGCTATTATATTCACACTAGCCACAGCCCAAAGCCGAAGCTATTGGAACTAAACATTGCAATCACTCGTATGGTTCAAGAATTTGAAATCATCAAGGTTTTTGACCATTACAATGGAGGTCAATTTATTTTTGCTCGTCAAGTAAATGAAGGGCAAAGTTTTCAAGTGAAGGAAGGCTCAATATTGGGAGGCATTCCCATTTATCAATATGTAGACAGGCCTAGGATGCTGAATGAAGACGGTCAGCTCCGGCTAGATGTATTTGTATTCCGACCTCTTTCATTAAATAAGTTAGCTGTTGACTACTTCCGAGAAGGACAAATCGTAACATTAGTAACTCCAGAATAGAGTGCTCATATAAAGAATTAAATTAAAAACGTATTTATATCTGATCGATTTCATTTGATTCTTTTTCATTTGATTCTTTTTCATTTCTAATGCGTTGGCTCCTCCCCATATTATTCTGCCTCTTCACTTCCACCAGCTTCGCCCAAACCAGCGAACGAAGCTATCACACAGTCTACGTCGAGGTGACCAAACAAAAAAAGCCAAAGAAAACAACCACCACCGTACGGCTTTCCCAACCTCCTTTTCCCCGCAGCGACTCTGCCTGGGCCCTGGCCCTGCAGGATACCCTGGAGCGTACCCTCCCCTATCGCAACCGCAGCAAGCCGGGCAGCTACATCGTTTCCATTCGCTTCCTCGTGGAGCGCGACGGCAGCATCACGGATATTTCCCTGGTTTCCGGCTCCGGATATGCCCTGGAAAAACAGGTGCTGGCCATCGTGCGAAGAAAACTGCTCATGGGAGCCCGGTGGGCACCTGCACCCGTTCGCCCATATAAATCGTCAACCGCAAACGGTCAACAGTGAACGGTCAACGGTGGACCGTCAACCGTTAACGGCTATCTTCGCACCATGTATTCAACCCTCCTGACCTCGAACGAAGGCGGCATCTTCACCATCACGATCAACCGCCCCGATAAAATGAATGCGCTGAATGCGGACGTCATGTCCGAACTCGAAAATGTATTCGGCGAAGTGGAAGCGAATGACGAGATCCGCGCCGTGATCATCACCGGCTCGGGACAGAAGGCCTTCGTAGCCGGCGCCGACATCTCCCAGTTCGTAGGCAAGAGCAAGGTGGAAGGCATGGACCTCGCCCGCGCAGGTCAGAACGTTTTTTTCAAGATCGAGAACTGCAGCAAGCCCGTAGTGGCCGCGGTCAACGGCTTCGCCCTCGGCGGCGGCTGTGAGTTGGCCATGGCCTGTCATTTCCGCCTCGCCAGTGAGAACGCGAAGTTCGGGCAGCCAGAGGTCAACCTCGGCCTCATCCCGGGCTACGGCGGCACCCAGCGCCTCGTGCAGCTCATCGGCAAGGGCCGCGCCATCGAGCTCCTGCTTACCGGCAACATGATCGACGCGGCCACGGCCCACCAGTATGGCCTCGTGAACTATGTGGTGCCCCAGGAAGAGCTCCTCGCCAAGACCATGCTCCTCCTCCAGACCGTCCTCACCAAGGCCCCCCTCGCCGTCTCCCGCTGCATCACCGCCGCCAATGCCGTCTTCGGTGAGGGCAACGGCTACGACGTGGAGATCGAGAGCTTCGGCGAATGCTTCGATACCAACGACATGAAAGAAGGAACTGCAGCCTTCCTGGAAAAACGAAAGCCGGTATTTACAGGAAATTGAGGGAATGAGTGAATTCGAATGGCTCCATTGGCATTGTTCTTCCGAATTTTTTGAACCACGAAGGCACAAAGACACGAAGACACGGATTATAATCTCCGCTCCCGTCCTGCGTCATAGCCTGCCTGTCGTCAGATAGGGCTTCGGCCGGCGGTGCAAGGAGAGGGGAGTATAACTTCACACCTCATTACCCCAATACCCTAATACCCCAATACCCCAATACCCAACCTCCACTCACCGAAACATCGCCTCGGGAAAGATCCGGATCGTCTTCACATATCGGCTTTTGTAGTAGTCATTGAACGGCGTGATGGTCACCCCGTTGGCCTTGCCGGAAGTGGAATGGATGAACTCCAGCTGCTTGCCGTCATTGGCCACGATCAGCCCCATATGACCCACGAACTTCTCCGTGCTGTCGGTGCCGGTGAACAGGATCAGGTCGCCGGGACGCGCCTGCCCGGGATCGATGGGCTGCCCCTTGTCGGTGAAGTCGCGGGAAGAGCGCGGCACCACGATGTGGAACCGGCCAAACACATAGGTGATGAAGCCCGAGCAGTCGAAGCCCGTTTTCGGGTCGGAAGAAGCATACTTGTACGGAACGCCGATCAAGGTCTTGGCAAAGAAGACCACATCCTTCGGATAGGTGCCGCGGGTGTCGATGGTCTTGCCGTCGGCCGGCGGACGAAGGCTGTCCTGCACCCGCAGGAGGGAATCCGCCACACGCACCGAATCGATGCGGCGCAGGGAGTCGGCGAGGCGCAGCGAATCGGCACGCAGTCGCTCTACCTGCCGGGCTAGGGCCTGCAGAGAATCCACATGGGTGAGCGTGTCGGCGGCCGGTGGCTCCGCCCGCTGCCCGTCCTGGCAGGCAGCAAGTCCAAGCAGGACCAGGAATGCAAAGGAAAAGACGTGCCTCATCGGGAATGTGTACGCAATAACAACACCAGCAGCAGGCTGCCGGAAGCGG
>CBHWDR010000113.1:0-7849 GCA_966112575.1 uncultured Chitinophagales bacterium | reverse complement strand
TCATCCATGATCAGCAGCACGTGCTTGTGCTCGAATCCGATATCGATCAGGGTGCGTGCCAGCGCGATGCGTTTGCGCTGTCCGCCGGAGAGCGTACCAACCGGCTGCTTCAACTGATGGATATTCAGCTTGCCGAGGATCTGCTTCACCTTGGCGTCGAAATCCCAGGCTCCGGCTTCATCCATTTTCACCAGCATGTTGCCGATGGCGGTATCATCGCCTGCATCTACCGCTGCTTCATAATCCCGGATCACGCGCAGGGTGGGATGATCGGTATGGAAAATATTATCCAGTACGGATAGGCGGTCGTCAAGATGCGGCTCCTGTTCGAAGAAGGCCACGTCTACGTCCTTGCTGATCCAGAGCTTCCCTTCATCCGCCACTTCTTTGCCGGCGATGATCTTCAGTAAGGTGGATTTGCCCGAACCGTTGCGGGCCACCAAGGCGATCTTGTCGCCCTCGGAAATATGAAAAGAAAGGTTTTCAAATAAAGGCTTGATGCCATAGGATTTCCCCAAGTTCTCGGCCGACACGTAATGCATGCCGCGAAATTAGCTAATTCGAGGGTGTCGGGGGAAGGGATTAGGGATTGAGGTATTGGGGATTGGGTATTGGGGTATTGAGGTATTGAGGTATTGGGGATCGAGAGATTGAGAGATTGGGGATTGGGCAGGAGGATGTAATTTGAACCCATGCGCTTTCTGCTACTCCTGCTGCTTCTGCCCCTGTGCACATCGGCACAGAGCCGGATCGACTCTTTTCGCCTGTTCGGCGATGTGCGGGTGACGGCAGACCTGCCGGAAGGTTTGAAGCCGGGGAGGCCGCGGATGCTCGTGCTCTATGCCCTGCCGAACGGCAATTCTACCGAGTGGACGCGGGGTAAAAAACCGAAGGCGGGAGACGACTGGCATTTCGATATCCAGCACATCGAAGCCCAGACCGCCTTCGTTCGCTCAGCCATGAAGGATCGCGACATCATCGTAGTCTATCTCGAGAGTAATGCGAAGAGCTGGCCCGCCTGGAAGAAACAGCATACTGATCACCCCGTACTGATCCCTGCGATCGTTGACCACATCAAAAAGCGTTACGGGAACAACAGAACAAAGGTCTGCCTGAGTGCGCACAGTGGTGGCGGCAGCTTCATCTTCGGTTACCTGCAGGCAGTAGCAGTCATTCCGCGTTGGGTCGAGCGGATCAGCTTTCTCGACGCCAACTACGGATACGACAGTAGCTATGCCCCAAAGCTGGTCCGGTGGATGGAACGGAACCCCAGGTCCACTTTCCTGACCTTTGCCTATAACGACAGCGTGGCGTTATATAACGATAAGCCGCTGGTTTCGCCAACAGGCGGCACCTGGTACCGCAGCCACCGGATGATGGAGGACCTGCGACCGGTAGCACTGGTCCGCAGCGACAGCCTGCTGTTTTATGAAGGAAGGAACCGGCAGCTGGCGTTCTTCCTGCGCACCAACCCGGACCGGAAGATCTATCACACCCAGCAAGTGGAATACAACGGCTTCATTCACACCCTGCTTTATCGAACGGCGTATGAGCACCAGGGGTATCAATATTATGAAGCTCGGGCCTATACCCGCTTCCTAAACGAATAAAGAGCTTCCAGCCCATGATCCACAGGCCGAAGCTCTATTAAGAATTGCTTGCTTGTTCAACGATGTTGGCTAGTCGCGGTGCCCGGTACCCAGTCCGCGGATCCAATGGATCACTTCATCCTTGGTCTTACCCAGCTTGCGCTGCATGCGGCCGAAGAACTCGTCGTCCTTGCCTTCTTCCCAGCGAACATCGTCGTCGGTGAGATCACCGTGAGCCTGCTTGGCCTTGCCTTTCAGCTCGTTCCAGCGACCCCTGATTTCCAGTTCATCCATAATAAAGGGTTTATCTCATCCTTTAAAATTCTGTGCCAGTTCCCCGTCGGCGGGCACCAGCATACGGATGAGTCCGGGCAGGATGCGCGCCTGTATTCCGGCCGTTTTCCCGCGGTATTCCCCGTCGATCTGGAAGTAGAACGGGCGCTGTACGCGGATGTCGGCCTGGGTGGTAGAAAAGACCTCGATCTTATCGGGGTGAAAAGAGCGATTGGTGAAGATGGCCTTGATGATCTCGACCACATTGAGTTTCCGCACCACCACCACTTCAAACTTCCCGTCGGCTACATGGCCATCCGGGTTGATGTTGGCGCCGGTGCCGTATTTGCGGGCATTTGCCAGGGCAACCATGAAGGCGTTGCGTTTCACTTCACCTGCATCGGTACTAATTCGCACACGCATCTTCTGTTTCTTCCAGAGCATGCGGAAGACCGAGCGCCCGTAACCCCACATCCCGCGTGATTCGGACTTCTCGAAATCGTGCACCAGCATGGCGTTGAGCCCGATGTCGGCAAGATGGATACAGATCTCCTCTTCATTGATGCGGATCATATCGATGGGCACGGCCCGGCCATTTGTGACCACATTCAGGGCAGCGACAGGATCGAGCGGGATCCCCAGTTCTTTGGCCATGCCGTTTGCAGAGCCGGCCGGAAGAATGCCCAGGGGAATGGGCGTCTCTTTCAGCACGGAAGCCAGTAATTTCACCGTACCGTCACCGCCTACGGCAACCACGCGGTCGGGGCGGGCGCGCTCGATATGGTATTGGATCGAACGAAGGTCTTCCTTACCCTGGAGGAGGTAGAATTCGGGCTGGTGAGGCGTCTGCTGCAGCTGGTTTCGTACCGCCGCTTCCCAGTCGTGCTTGACCTTGCCCCCGGAGATGGGGTTGACCACAAAGAGGATCTTCAGTGCCTGTTCGGTGTTGTGCATACTTATTGCTCTGATGTTGCTATGCAAACGAATGACCAGCCCAAACGCAGCGGATGGAGGAACCGGGTCCTACGTTGGTTCCGGCTCACGGATGATCTGCTGGTAAAGGTGTATCATGGCTACGGCCACAGCCGCCAGCTGACCATTTTCGGGCACGTGATGAACCTTGGCCCCCTGCCGCGCCGGCGCTACCGCAAAAGCCTTATTCATAACACGCTGGCCCTGCTCCGCTTGTTCATGGTGCGGCCCGTGGGCGGTATGACCGTTGCGATGACCTGGGAAGGCGAAGAATATACCTGCAAGACCGATAGCGATGGTTTCTATCGTTTTGCCTGGACCGACAACCCCCCGCTGCCGCAAGGCTGGCATTCGGTGACCGTTCAGGCCAGAATGGGGAACCGGGTGTTGGCGGAGGGTGAAGGAAAGGTCTACATCCCCTACCCGACCCAGTACGGCTTCATCTCGGATATCGATGACACCTTCCTCATCTCCCATTCATCCAACCTGCGTAAGCGGCTCTGGGTGCTGTTCACCGAAAATGCGCGCAGCCGCCAGCCTTTCGAAGGGGTGGTGAAGCATTACCAGATGCTGTCGCTGAGCAACACCACTGCAGACGCGCCCAATCCGTTCTTTTATGTTTCCAGCAGTGAGTGGAACCTCTATTACTATATCCTCGAGTTTGCCCGCGTGAACCGGATCCCTGAGGGAGTTTTCCTGCTCAACCAGCTCAAGCGGTTCAAGGAACTGCTGAAGACCGGCCAGAGCCATCACCAAACCAAGTTCACGCGGATCGTCCGCATCCTTGAATCCTATCCCGAGCAGCGCTTCGTGTTGCTGGGCGATTCATCGCAGCAGGACCCCTACATCTACCAGGCGGTGGTGAATCATTTTCCGAAGCAGATCCATGCGGTCTATATCCGGGATATCCATCCGGAGAACTCGGTGAAGGTCCGGAGCGTACTTGCCGACATCGAGTCGAAAGGTGTGGCCTGCTGTTTCTTCCGGCATAGCGAAGAAGCGATCCGGCATTCCCAAAAGATCGGGCTCATCGCCCTGGTGGAACAGGCCGCCAACAGCTGATCTGCCCCTGGCGGCATCTGGCATGCATTTTTCGCTGTTTCCCTCCACAATACATCGATATGGAAAAGAATCTCCAACAGGACGAGGCCCTGAAGAAATACCGCAAGCTGGTTGAAGATGCCGGCACTTGCATGTTTATCACCGACAACCACGAGACCAACCACACCCGCCCGATGGCCGTGATCGAAACGGAAGAGAACGGTACGCTCTGGTTCTACACCGATATCCGTTCCATCAAGGTGGAGGAAGTGCAGAAAGATAAACTGGTACACCTCGTATTCGCCCATCCCGGGAAAGAAAGCTACCTCGACCTCTGGGGGCAGGCGACTGTGATCACGGAGAAACAAACCATCGTGGACAAATGGTCACCGATCGTCAAAGCCTGGTTCCCCGACGGCGTGAACGATCCCAACCTGGGCATGCTGCGCGTGGAGCCCCGGAACGCCTACTATTGGGATTCGGAATCGGGCAAGATGGTCGCCTTCCTCAAGATTGCTGCTTCGGTTGTCACCGGCACCCAGCTCGCGGAAGGTGCGAAGGGCAGCCTGAACCTCTGATCCAATCGCAATTTCACATCACCTACCTTACGAATTGTATGTTACCCGAAGAACATTTGCCCGACCAGCAGACCGGCGCCGAGTCGAATACCGAAAGCGAAGCCACGTTGACCGATGTTGCGGAAGCCCGTTCCTTCTACCAGGTCGTACGCGACCGGCTGCTCCGGGTTAACGACTGGCATGAATGGGGCGGAACCGGCACGGCCGACTTCCAGCTTTGCGATGAAGGAGGCAAAGAGGTCGAACGAATTCCGCAAACCGGCGATCATTTCCGGATCGATATTCCCGGGCCCGGAACCCGGACCGGCGCCGGCGATGACTGGGTGCGCATCGAAGAGATCAGCGATGAGGAAGACTGCCTGCTGATCCGTGTGCGCCCGGCTACCAACCCGACGAACCCCGACCCGGATATCGCGCATTTCTTCAGCGAGGAAGCAACGTCCAATTTCATGATCCGGCGCGAAGGCAATAAAGTGATCGCGGGTGTCTATGGCCGCAACGAAAAGCCGAATACCAACACTACCCGCACGGTGGATAAGTTGCGCAACGCCGCCGTGGCCACCGGAGCGGTCAGCGGATTCTCGAAACTGCAATGGAAAGCGTTGGTGAATGGGTTGGTGCAAAGAGAAAAGAACGCGGATAAAACGAATTAAAAAAATCAGCACGAATAATTTCCAGGCCTTGCCGACGTAGCTTACTTCATTCGCTCATTTTCGAATTCGCTCATTTCCGAATTTTCTCGGTCTTCTCCCGGAACAGCTGCTCGTATAACGGGCTTTCCGTTTTCTTCCATTTATCCCAGAAGGTAAAATAGAGTCCGTAGTTATACTTGAACTGCTTGTGGTGCAGGGAATGATGCGTGGCGCCGATGAGCCAGCGGCCGATGCGGTGGCGGTAGAAATTTTTCGGGTAGACCTCGATATCGAGATGGTTGATCACGCTGCTGAAAGTCATGATGGTGAGCTGGACCAGCAGCACGTAGAGGTGCATGGGCAGCACGAGCAGCAGCAGGGGAAGGAACAGCGCCTGGAAGACCCCTTCGATCGGGTGAAAAGAGAAAGCCGTCCAGGGAGAGGTGATATTGCTGTCGTGGTGTACTTTATGGACCACGCGGAATACTTTCGGGTGGTGCATCCAGCGGTGCAGCCAGTAATAGTAGGTCTCATGCACGAGCAGGGCAACCACGAGGCTGACCGGGAGCCACCAGAGCGGGTAGTCATGTACCTCCATGTACACTTTCGTATAGCCTTTCTGCCAAAGCAGGAGGGTGCCTGCGCTGGAAACCGCAAAGATCGCTGCAGTGATCGTGCTCCAGTACACCTCTTTGCGGAACTGTCCCGGCTTGTATTGCCGCTGGTTGATCTTGCGCTCCTTCCACTTGTGCGGAAACCAGAGATAAAAGGTGCCATAAAATACGCCGGCGATCAGCAGGTAGCGTCCGATGACCACTGCGAATACGACCAGGCTTACTATGAAGAACCAGAAGGGCTGCGAAACATCGGGAAGGGTGTAGTTCATCTGCAACGAATTTACTTCCCCGAAGGCAACTGCAGCACATATTGTCTACCGTTGGCCACGGAGAGAGAACGGCCTTTGATCCAGGGATTCAACAAGCGAAGCATCTTATAGGTTGTACCGTTGTCGATCGCAAATTTGGCAAGGTCCGGTATGGATGCGGTGATGGTGACTGAACGGGTGCCCACCGGCTGGTATTTCTCTTCTTCATCCACATTAAAGCCAAGCGCGGCCGCATTCTCAAACAGGTATTTGAAGGTCAGGATGCGGAAGATGTACTTGTTGGTCTCTTCGGGAAGATGGAGGTCATAATAGTTCTTCGTGCGCTGAAAGCTGGCCTGGCTGTTATACCCGCCCATGCCGCAGTTGTACGAAGCGGCGGCGGCCGTCCAGTTGCCGAACTGGGAATAGGCCTGCTTCAGGTATTTGCAAGCCGCGTCGGTAGAGCGTACGAGGTCCTGACGCTGGTCCACCTGCTCGGAGGTCTCGAGCCCATAGCCCGATCCGGTGCCTTGCAGGAATTGCCAGTAGCCTACTGCCCCGGCGCTCGATTTTGCCCAGGCCTGCATGTTGCTCTCGGCGATACAGAGGTATTTGAAATCGTCGGGCACGCCGTTTACCTTCAGCCGTTCGGAGATGATCGGAAAGTTCCGGTTGGCCAGCTTCATCAGGTAGAGCATGGTGCCCGTGCTGTAGTAATTGAGCAGGAGTTCGCGATCCAGCTTCTCCTGCACATCCCAGCGGTCCATAGGCACGGCTTCACCCGCAAAGCTGAGCTGCCGCGGCAGGGGCGGCGGCGTAAACTCCCGCATTCGCGAATCGCCTTTGCGGAAAGCGAACTGTGAGAAGAGCAACAGCCCCAGGAATACGCCCATCAAAACATTCAGCACTGCAGGTATCCGTTTCATATCGGGGAATTAAGGGTGATCTGCTTATGGTGCAAAAAATCTGCCCCACGTGGGTCCCCGCGGCCCGTTTTCTTAAAATTCCCATAATCCCAACGCACAATCCCGCGATTCGCGGTGCATTAACAAATCCTTGGGCTGCTTTCCCCCTTTTGGCACCATCTTTCCTGATGAGTAGTAACCTAAAACTTGATCTATGAAAAAAATTCTTACCCTCTTTCTGGCCGTTGCGGCCGTAGCTACAGCGCAGGCACAGACCTCGCGCGATGAAGCCCGTAAAGTGATCCTCGGCCAACCCAAGGGTGGCACCACCAATGGCGGTGGCGGCACCTCTACACAGGGCCGGGACGTGATCCTGGGCGGAGGCAATGGCAACACCGGTCAGTATCCGAATAATTATCCCAATAATGGAAGCTCGGTAGACCAGATCAACCGAGAATATGACCAGAAGATCTATTCGATCCGAAATAATCCGAACCTGAGCGCAGCGGAAAAAGAACGCATCATCCGCCAGCTGGAGCAGGACCGCGCACGTCGCATCCGCCAGGTATCGCAGTCGAACGAGAACCGGAATTATAAGAAGAACAAGGATTACGACGATGACGACCGCAAGGAAAAGAACAAGCAGAAAGGCAACAACGGCAAACACTACGGCTGGGAAAAAGGAAAGGGTAACCCCCACAAAGGAAGAGGCTAATCAGAGAGTACAATAAACAATGTCAATTATCGCCCCCGCGTTCTCGTGGGGGTTCTTTTTTGAGCAGTAAGCAGATTT
Organism: uncultured Chitinophagales bacterium; assembly: GCA_966112575.1. Classification (GTDB taxonomy): domain Bacteria; phylum Bacteroidota; class Bacteroidia; order Chitinophagales; family Chitinophagaceae; genus Flavisolibacter. The sequence continues at coordinate 201 of CBHWDR010000113.1, read as the reverse complement.
CGATTTCATCGAAAGCAAAAAGCAGAAAATAAAGAGGGTGGCCATGACCACCCTCTTGTATCGATTAAAGCTGAGCAAGTACTCTTTTCTGCTTCCTGCTTCCTGCTTTCTGCTTTTTGCTTCCTGCTTCCTGCTCTATTTCATCTTGAACGACTCCAGGAACTTCGTATTGAAGTCTCCGGAGCGGAAACGCTCGTCCTG
>CBHWDR010000112.1:0-7963 GCA_966112575.1 uncultured Chitinophagales bacterium | reverse complement strand
TCAAAAATATTCCGAACAGGTTATTGTAGAGCAATGCATCACGGGTAAAGACTACCGTGTACTGGTGATCAATAATCGTTTTGTAGCTGCGGCCCTTCGCACGCCGGCGCATGTCATCGGCAATGGCCGAAGCACCATCCAGGAACTGATCGATGAGGTCAATGCCGACCCGAGACGGGGCTCCTGTCATGAGAACATGCTCACGATGATCGTGATCGACGAGTTCACCATGGACCTCCTGAACCGGAAAGGCTATACCCTCGATACGGTGCTGCGTCCCTGCGAGGTCTGTTTCCTCAAGCCGACCGCCAACCTGAGTACCGGCGGCAGCGCTTCGGATGTGACCGACGAAGTACATCCGTCGAACATCCGTCTTTTTGAACGCATCGCACGCAACGTCGGACTGGATATCTGTGGCATCGACATCATGGCGCCCGACCTTTCGCAGCCGCTGCGAGAGAATGGCGGCGCGGTGATCGAGGTCAATGCAGCCCCGGGCCTGCGCATGCACATCGAACCTACGCACGGGCAATCGCGCAACGTGGCGGCGCCCATCGTGGACATGCTCTTTAGCGGCAATGGACGCATCCCGATCGTAGCCATCACCGGCACTAATGGCAAAACGACCACTACGCGCCTCATGGCACATATGGCCGCGCAGTCGGGTTGCGTTACCGGCTATACCACCACCGATGGCGTGTACATCGATGGTGAGCTGGTGCTCAGCGGCGACTGCTCCGGGCCTTCCTCCGCACAGATGATCCTGCGCGACCCGACCGTACAGTTCGCGGTCCTTGAATGCGCCCGTGGCGGCATCCTCCGTTCCGGCCTGGGCTTCGACCAGTGCGATTGCGCGATCGTGACCAATGTGGCGGAAGACCACCTGGGCATCGGGGGCATCGATACCATCGATCAGCTGGCCAAGGTGAAGGCAGTGGTACCCGAGTCGGTTTGTGCCAACGGCTATGCCGTGCTCAATGCGGATGACGACCTGGTCTATGCCATGAAGGATAAATTGAAATGCAAGATTGCACTTTATTCCCTTTATGCCGACAGCGTGCGCATTGAAGATCATTGCAGCCGGGGCGGGATCGCCGCGGTGTATGAAGATGGGTTCCTGCTCCTCCGCATCGGCAACCACATCATCCCGATCGAAGAAGCGGTCAACGTCCCACTCACCTTTGGCGGCAAGGCCGAATTCAATATCGCCAATGTACTCGCAGCTTCGCTGGCCGCCTATACCAACAAGGTCAAGCTGAGCACCATCCGGCAGTCGCTGCGCACGTTCGTGCCTTCGGCAGAAACGACTCCCGGCCGCGTGAATATGTTCGAGTTCAACGATTTTACGATCATGGTGGACTATGCGCACAACCCCCATGCGATGAAGACCCTGGGCCGCTTCATCCGGAAATTCGAACACCCGCGAAAAGTGGGTATCGTTACCGGTGTGGGCGATCGCCGCGATGAGGATATCGCAGCGATCGGGGAGGAGGCCGCAAGGGTATTTGATGAGATCATCATTCGGCACGACGACGACATGCGCGGCCGAACGGTGGAAGAAGTGGAAGGGCTGATCAGCCAGGGCGTGCGCCGCGTCGATCCCAACAAACCACTGACCTATTCGATGAATGAATGCGAGTCGATCGACTATGCCATTGGGCATGCTTCGCGCCAGTCGCTGATCGTGGTCTTCACCGAAGACGTGCAGCGGATCATCGACTGCATACAGAAACACCAGCAGGCCGAGCGCGAACGGGTGGGCCTGATCTCAAGGGCAAGCTGATCCTTCGACAAGCTCAGGACGACATCGACAAGCTCAGGATGACGTAGGCAGGCTCAGGATAACATCGACAGGCTCAGGATGACAATCGTGTCACACCGGGCCTGTCGACGCTTATAACGCAGACGCGTCGAAGCTCGCGCTGAGCTTGTCGAAGCGTCACTCACCGGTTTCTGCATTCGGCGCATCCACAGGTTTCGATTGGGGCGAGCCTTTCTGACGCAGGTAGACCGAGAGAAGTACAATGGCAAAAACAGAGAGGAATTCGCTTTGCCAGTTCTCGAAGGATTCGAACCAGAGCTTGGAATTGCCCAGGTATTCGAAGGCGGTTTCGGTGGGCTTGCCATTCAGCGTCTGGCCAATGTTGTATTCCTTTACGCTGCCCAGCCAGTGAGCAATGAAGGAAAGCAGGAAGAGGGCATAGAGCGTATAGCTGAGGGAGTTTTTATACAGGCCCAGCACCCATCCGCCGGCACGTACCGGCCAGGGCGCTTCCTTCTTATTGGGATCGGGTTCGCGGTCCACCTCTTCCTTCGGATCATCGGGATCCTTCGACTCGGAGGAGCCTTTCTGGTAAAGGAACATGGTAAGGGTAACGTACAGCGCCATCTGCAGGAACTCGCTTTCCCAGTTCTCAAAGGTCGCTTCCACAAAATGGGCAGACGTGAGGTAGGCACTCAGGGTCAGGGTGTGGCCACCCTGTTCTTCCAGCTCGCTGTTGTAATGCTTCCAGCCCGTGAAGGCCTGCCCGGTGAGGGCGATGAGGAAAAAAACGAAGAAAACAACCGAGAGACCGTTGTTTCGAAGGAATTGTTTCATGGTATACAGAATAAAAGACCCCTCATGCGGAGGGGTCGGTGAATACTCATTGTTTGCCGCCGCGACCCCGGAGATATTCTTCTACTTTCTCGCGGCTGTTGCCCACCTGCTCGATCGCACGGCGAACTTCCTCCGTGGATACATTCAGCTTTTCGGCAATGTGCTGCAGCTCATATTCTTCAGAGCCCGATACGCGTGAACGATCTCGTTCATCGCGCAGATCTTTGTTATCTGCCATAGCGTATATTTTTCTTGATTGTTCAAAATTCTATGCCAGAGTCCGTACCTAAGCTCCACAATAAGGGCAAGAACCGACCCCATATCACCGACAGATGAGCGGCACAATCTTGGCATGAACTAAGGAAAGCATGAATTATGGAAGGTCTGAACCAACATATGCCCGAGCGCAACAACAGCAACCAGCCCTACGTGGAAGCCAACGACCGGATCACCAATATGACCGATCTGCAGAAGTGCATGTACAAGCTGGAGTCGGAAGGCTATACCGACCAGTACCGGGTGGAAAAAGGTAAGCTCGTAACGCTCAACGGCAAGAAGAAATACAAGCCGAAAGATGTGAAGGCGGTCAACTTCTTCCGCTTCGAAGGGATCACCGACCCGGACGATATGTCCATCCTTTATGCGATCGAGACCAGCGATGGTTCCAAGGGTACGCTGGTGGATGCCTATGGTCTCTATTCGGATGACGAGACCGGTGAATTCCTCAACCAGATCGAGATCTTCAAAAAAACGGTTACCCGCAGCAGCCAGGGAGAATAACCAGCGTGAAGTAGAATTTTAAAAGGCGGCTTCGGCCGCTTTTTTTATTGTTTCCGGGCCCTTAGTTATTCACCTCTTCCGTGCGGGCGTCTCGGAAACACGGTTAGAAAAAACGTGGACAACGGGGCATACGGGGACGGAAACAGGAATTCGTGGTTTGGGATGAAGAGAACGAGGAAGACTTGCAGCAAATCCCCTGCAATCGGCCATCCATTTGCCTTTCCATCAAATGGCCTCAGGTTTGTGCAGACGGTGTACCTACAATTATTCTTTATTTAAACAATCGATCATGAGAAGAGTTCTTTTTCTGGCCGCAGTAGCATTTGCTGTTTTCAGCTGTGCACAAGGAGGCGATAATACAACAACGAACACGGGCAGCAGCGACAGTGCAACAATGAACACCAACTCGGGCACCGGCACAGGTACCGGCACGATGGATACGGGTACCGGTTCTGGTATGGGCACCGGCACCGGTACCAGCACGGGCACCGGTACGGCCGATTCCCTTCGCGGCGGTACGGGTACAGGCACCGGCACAGGAACAGGATCGGGCTCAGGTAGTGGCACCGGTACCGGCTCTGGCTCGGGCACCCGTTCGGGTTCCGGCAACGGCAACCGTCAATAAAGCTTTATGGATCTCCGGTTAAGAAAAAGCCCTGTTGCGATGGCAACAGGGCTTTTCTGGTTTCTTGGAGTCGTTCTAGCTTTGGTAAGCCTGTGATTGGGATTGCAGGTTGATCACGAGAAACTCGGGGCGTTCGCCCGACTGAACGAGCAGCTCTTCATACTTCTCTTTTAACGCGCGCTTGAACCGGCCCAGGTAGCCGGGTTGCGAGATCTGGTCGTCGCGGACCTGGATCGATTCGATCAGGTCATTTCCGAGGTACATCATTAATTCCATAGGTAGATTGGATATAAGGCCAAGATACGGTCACCGCTGCCGCTCTGTCAAGAGCATCGAAAAAAGAGATGGAAAATCGAGTAGTTCTTGGAGGGTGCCGCCACGTAAAATCCTGCCGGCCCCGCTCGTACAATTACGCGGCAGCTAATTCGTTGATCAATAGGCCTTAACACCCCCTAATGGATCACCCCTAGGCAAAAAAAAGGGCCCGAAGGCCCTGATGCATTATGGATGCCCGTTAGGATCGGGCCCGCTGCGCTTCCGGCTTGCGGCCTTCACCCGCAGGGCGACGGCGCTTGTTCCGGTTGTTTGGCTTCTTGCGGGCGCCTTCACCACCGTTGGCCTTCGCTTCCGGTGCATCGCCGCCCTCACGGGGCGCTGGCGGGGCCTGTTCGAAGGGATGTCCCACAGCAGGGATCTTCTTTCCAATGAGCTTATTGATGTCGCGCAGGTTCACGATCTCTTCGCGGTCGCAGAAGGAGAGGGCCTGACCGCTCGCGCCGGCACGGCCCGTACGGCCGATCCGGTGCACATAGGTTTCCGGCACATCCGGAAGGTCATAGTTGAACACGTGCGTCAGGTCGTCGATATCGATACCTCGGGCCGCGATATCCGTGGCCACGAGCACCTTGAGCTTGCCGTTCTTGAACTGCAGCAGGGCCGACTCACGGGCCGCCTGCGACTTGTTGCCATGGATGGCCGCCGCATTGATGCCGGCCTTCTTCAGGTCCTTCATGATCTTGTCGGCGCCGTGCTTGGTGCGCGAAAAGACCAGTGAACGCTTGATCTTATGCTCCTGAAGCAGGTGCACCAGCAGGTTGAGCTTGTCCTTCTTCGATACAAAGTACACCGACTGGTCGATGCGCTCGGCCGTGGAAGAGACCGGGGCTACCTCAACGGTCACCGGCTTGTACAGGAGGCCGTTGGCCAGCTCGGCGATCGCCGGCGGCATGGTGGCCGAGAACAGCAGCGTCTGCCGGTCGTTGGGCAGCAGCTTGATCACCCGCTTCACGTCATGGATAAAGCCCATGTCGAGCATGCGGTCGGCCTCGTCGAGCACGAAAAGCTCGAGGTGGTCGAGGTGAATATAACCCTGGTTGATCAGGTCCAGCAGCCGGCCGGGGGTGGCGATCAGCACATCCACGCCATTGCGGAGGGCAATGGTCTGGTGGTGCTGCGATACGCCTCCGAAGATCACTTCCTTGGTAATGGACGTGTGCCGTCCATAGGCCGCGAAGGAATCGGAGATCTGTGCGGCCAGCTCACGTGTTGGCGTAAGGATGAGCGAGCGGATATGTTTGTATCCCTTCGAATTGAGGGGATAGGTTTCCAGGATCTGGATGATGGGGATGGCAAAGGCAGCGGTCTTGCCGGTGCCGGTTTGTGCCAGGCCGATCAGGTCAAAGCCGTCCAGCACAGCCGGGATCGCCTGTTCCTGGATCGGAGTGGGTTGGGTATAGCCTTCCTGGTTCAGGGCCCTGTGAATGGGCTCGATCAGGCCTAATTCTTCGAATAACATGTATAGATTCTTGATTTTTTGCCTTCCGGAACGGAAGGTCTTTCGTTTTCAGATGCTCATCATAGTGACCAGATGAACTTACGGAATGAAGACGTTCGCGGTCGATTGATAAGAGTAACCTTACGAAGATAAGCTATTCTCGCTAAAGAAAGACGTTAAGAAAGAGGAAGGCCGGGCATTTGCCCGGCCTTCCTAACGTAGTGCGTTTTTCCTTAAGCGGCTTCGGGGCCGTTCGACCGGCTGTTCTGGCGGCTGCGTGCCTGTCCACCTTTTTTACCCGCTTCGCGGGCCTCGTTGGCATTCCACTGGTGGGCAACACCCTGCTCATGGGCCGCACGGCCGCCTTTACGTGCGATCTCGCGCTGCTTCTCACGATCCATTGCTGCAAAACCGCGTACGGCCTTGCGGGTTCCGTTTTGTTCATTCATTTCGGCCATAATTGGAGTTTTTGTATTACAGGTAGCAGAAAACAAAATGCCGGTAAAAAACCGCCATTTTACCCGGGATTAACACCCTTTCCGCCGGGTATACCGGGTAGTTTGCGGTGGGCAATCCACAAACAAACCTGATAAGAACCCCGGCTGAGTTTATCCACAGCTGTTGAGATCGTGCCGACTGTGGAGCTTGAAGCCGCTATGTGAATAAGCTCAACTATTTCAATAGTAGGGTTTTATGCATTTGGGCACAGGGATTGACGCCCTAAGGCAAACCTAATACGACCTATGCCTCGATTCCTGGTAGTGGTCGGCGCTTCAGCCGGCGGCATTCAAAGTGTGCGTGAATTCGTGGGACAGCTCAAACCCGGCCTCGATGCAGCCGTGTGCATCGTGCTGCACCTCCGCGAGCATAAAGACGAGCAACTGCTGGTGGAGCAGCTGGCCGCCATGACCCCCTTGCCCTGCCAGCTGGCCTCGGATGGCATCAGCCCGCTCCCCGGCCATGTTTACCTGGCACCGGCTAACCGGCACCTGCTGGTCAGCGGGCCCTTCCTCCGCCTCGGCGACGGTCCCCGGGAGAACCTCTGGCGACCCGCCATCGATGTACTCTTCCGTTCCGCGGCGGCGCATTGGGGCAGCCGTACCATCGGCGTGATCCTCTCCGGCCTCATGTACGACGGCACCTCGGGCATGAGCGCCATCGGGCGGAGCAAGGGCTGCACGATCGTGCAGGACCCCGACGAGGCCCAATACCCCGATATGGTGCAGTCGGTGCTGGCCAATATGAAGCCCGATCACTGCCTTCCCCTGCAATCGATGGGAGCAGTGATCGAGGAAACCGTGAAGAACGGCTTCGTCTTCCACGACGCGCCTCCCGACGTAAAAACCGAAGCCGGGATCGCGGAACGAATTGCACTGGGGGTGGAGCAGGTCAATGGGATCGGCGAACAGACGCCATTGATCTGCCCCGATTGCGGTGGCGGCCTTTGGGAAATGGTGAGCGACCAGGTGGTTCGTTACCGCTGCCATACCGGCCACGTGTACAACGGCGGCGAATTACTGATCCGGCAAAGCGATATGCTGGAGAATACCCTTTATACGGCCCTTCGGATGATGGAGGAACGAAGGCTGTTGCTGGAGAAGCTGGCTACGGAGGAGCGTAAGCGCGGCTGGAAGCGCACGGCAGAAGCCAAGGAAGAGCGCGCAGTGGAACTGCGCAACCATGTAGAGCGCTTGAAGCGACTGCTCCTCGACGCGAAGCAAAATGCCGAATGACCGGCAGGCCACTTACCCGGCCGGCATGTCGATGCAGGAACCGATAAAGCCATTGAAGGTGCCGTCCGGTGCATAGGAGGGATTGGCCTTGCTGAGCACCGCCTTGTCGCCATGGCGGATATGGAAATGCTCGCGGATCGGTGTCCGGTTGCGGAGGGCCTCTTCAAAATGCTTTCGCACGCGATCGAGATCCTTGGGATGGACTTCATCGAGCCAGTCGGTGCCGATCGCCTCCTCCGGTTTGAGGCCCCGGAATTCCAGCCAGGCTTTATTGACAAAGGAAAAGCGGTTATCCGTACCCGTCACCCATACCATCACGGGCGATTCATCGGCCAGGTGGCGGAACCAGGCCTCACGCTCGCGCAATACCTTTTCGGCCTGGTGGTAGGCAGTAACGTCTTCAATGGCTACCAGGATCAAGTGCTCGCTGTGCAGCTTCCGCACCAGCCGGC
>CBHWDR010000111.1:0-8007 GCA_966112575.1 uncultured Chitinophagales bacterium | reverse complement strand
GTTAACCATGAGGTTTTGAGCTCCGGGTATCGGGGTAAACGAGTTACCGGCGCCACGGATGCCAAACGTCACTCGTCCGGTGCGCACATCACCACAAGAAATGGAATTCCTGAACGTAGCGGAAAGAGTAACGGTAGCTGTATTGCTGCTTGAAGTCGACGTCCAGGCCATACCCGGTCCGGTATACAGCACGTCGGAAATCGGACTGGCCGGTTGCGGCTTGATCTCGAAGGTCACTGCGGGTGAAGCGAGAACTAATGTATAGTTATTACCGGTCGACTGAACCCCAAGTGTACCCAGGTTGATCGCAAAAGTTCCCACGTTGTCACCGGCAGTACGGGAGAGTGCACCAGTGAATGCATCACCTGCAACGAGCGCAGGGCTGTGGCTATACGTGAACACCGGATCTGCCAGGCAGCTGTACGTCTTCCAGAGGCCAGAGGTTGGGGTAATCGTCACGGTAAGCTTGTTGATCGTAAGCGTTCCGTTCACAAAACTGATATCATAGTTTCCTGAAGTAATGCCACTCGGTGTGATGGTGTATGTACCGGCATTCACTGCCGTAACTGCATTGCCACCGAAGGAAAGTGTGCCTCCCAATGAAGTCTCGTTCTCGGAATAGGCAAACGCACTGTACGTAACGGTGAATGGCGAGAATACAGCACCATCGTACGTCTTCGACTTATTCGCTGCCGTTACCGTAAGCGCCTTCTTCGTAATGGTCAGGTCCGCACCAACATAGCTGATGTCATAATTCGCATTGTTGGCATTGGTCACCGTACCCTGATTAATGGCGTAGGTGCCTACATTCTGGCCGCTCTCGCGGGTCAGGCTGCCGGTGAGCGCATCGCCATTAGCCAGCGAGCCAGTTGTTACCGCGAAGGTCAGAGCAGGGTCTGCATCTCCATAAACCTTGGTCTTCGCTCCGGCTGTGATCCTGATCGCACGGCGGCCGATGGTCAGGGTTCCATTTACATAGTTGAAGGAATAGTTCGCCGAAACACCACCGGCAGGAACGATCGCATAAGTGCCGACACTGGTAGCGGCCGTTGCTGTTGTAGTTGCGGTTGGCGCTGTTGTCAGCGAAGCAGCATTGTCACTGTTCTCAAAGCCACTGTAGACAACGGTAAATGGAGGATTGGCATCGCCATAGGAGCGGCTCTTGTCTTCGGCCGTTACCGTAAGCGTCTTCTTGCCCACAGCCAGGTTGCCATTCGCATAAGTGATATCGTAATTCGTAACGTCGGTACCGGCTCCGCCTACGGCGGCACTCGGCACGATCGGGTAGTTGCCAACACCAGCGGCAGCAGCAGCACCGGCAGAAGTCAGCGTTACCGAAGCAATGCTTTCTGAAGAGGCCATCGTACCCGTGGTGATCGAGAAGCTGGAATTACCAAGGTTATGCTCCTGTCCGTAGGTCTTCGACTGGTTACCGGCCGTGATCGTGATCGGGCGGGCGGTAATGGTGAGGTTATCTCCTACATAAGTCACGGTATAGTTCGAGCTCAGTGCAAGCGTATTCCGCTGGATGGCATAGGCACCTACGTTGTTTCCGGTTTCACGGCTCAGCGTACCCGACCAGGTATCGCCATTAGCGAGTGCGCCGGCGGTGATCGCGTAAGTCAGAGCAGGATCGGCAGTACCATAGACTTTGGTCTGCGGATTCGCTTTCACCGTGATGGCGCGGGTGCCTACGGTCAGCGTACCATTGTTATAGGTGATCGTATAGTTGGTGAGCAGGGTGCCGGCGGCAGCAACCGCATTGCCGGGAACCACATCATAGGAACCAACAGCAGCTCCAGCCGCAGCTCCATCCGAGCTTAACGTTACGGAAGCAATGGATTCGCCCGACGCGAGGTTCGATGTGCTGAATGCAGAAGTACCGAGTGTCAGTACATCACCATAGGTCTTCGTGCGGTCGCCTGCCGTAATCGTGATCGCACGTTTGTCGATCGACAGGTTGGCGCCTACATAAGTCAGATTATAGTTGCTGTTGATGGCAACCGAACCCTGTTGGATCGCATAGGTTCCGAAATTCTCGCCGGGGAGGCGGGAAAGGGAGCCGGTAATCGCATCACCGGCAGCAAGGGAGCCGGAAGTGATCTGATAGGTCAGGGACGGATCCCCGTCTCCGTATACCTTGCTCTTCGCATCGGCTGTGATCGTGATCGGACGAGCCGTGATGCTCAGCGTGCCGTTATGGAAGGCGATGGTATAATTGGCAGAGGTCAGTCCACCAGGAGTAATGGTGTGTGATCCCACGGCGGTGGCCGTAGTAGCAGCACCACTGTAAGCAAGGACGCCACCCAGGTCGCCTTCGTCATCACCGTTTACGAAACCGGAGTAGGTTACGGTGAAGGCAGTAAACACCTGGTTATCGTACACTTTCGACTGATTATTAGCCGTTACATTCAGGGCCGCTTTGGTGATGGTCAGGTTAGCGCCTACAAAGTTGAGATCGTAGTTGCTGCTCAGGGTTAGTGTGCCCTGTCCGATCGGATAAGAGCCAACACCTTCACCGCCCGTACGGCTGATTGAACCGCTAAAGGCATCGCTGTTTGCAAGCGAACCGGCAGTGATCTGATAGGTAAGTGCTGGATCCGCTGCACCATATACTTTAGTCTGCGCGTCAGCCGTCACGGTGATAGCCCGAGCAGTGATAGTAAGCGTACCATTCACATAATTGAACGAATAGTTGCCTGCCACACCACCGGAAGGAACGATCGCGTAACCACCGACCGGGGAAGCAGCAGTGGCGGATGTAGCCGCGGTCGGTGCAGTGGACAGTGCCGAAGCGCTTTCGCCGTTCTCGAAACCATCATAAGAGACGGTCAGGGCCGGGTTGGCCTCGCCATAAGTACGGCTCTTGTTTTCGGCGGTTACCGTGAGGGTCTTTTTATTCACGGTCAGGACGCCGTCGAGGTAAGTAATGCTATAGTTATTGACATCGGTTCCAACGGCGCCAACCGCTGCGCTGGCAACGATCGTATAGGTAGTTACCGATGCGCTGGCAGGCGAGCCGGCCGAGGTCAGCGTCACCGAAGCGATGCTTTCCGAGGGAGCCATGGTGCCTGTCGTGATCGAGAAATTGGCGTTGCCGAGGTTATGGTTCTGTCCATAGGTCTTCGACTGGTTGCCGGCTGTGATGGTGATCGCGCGCTTGTTGATGGTCAGGTCCGCTCCAACATAAGTAAGGTTGTAGTTGCTGTTGAGCGCCAGTGAACCTTGCTGGATCGCGTACGTTCCGAAATCTTCGCCGGAAACGCGGGTCAATGTACCGGAGAATGCATCGCCGGAGGCTACGGAACCCGTTGTTACCTGGTACGTGAAGCCCGGATCAGCCGCGCCATAGGTCTTGCTCTTCGCATCGGCCGTTACGGTGATCGGACGGGCCGTAATGCTCAAGGTACCGTTCTGGTAAATAATATTATAGTTCGAGGAGGTAAGACCGCCCTGAGTGATCGTGTGCGAACCAACGGTAGTAGCGGTTGTTGCAGCGCCGCTGAACGCAAGTGTACCGGACAGATCCGCCTCATCATCGCCGTTTACGAAGCCGGTATAGGATACCGTAAACCCGGAGAATACCTGGTTGTTGTAAACTTTCGACTGGTTATCAGCCTTGATGGTAAGATCAGCTGCGGTGATGGTCAGGTTGGCGCCTACGAAGCTCAGGTTATAATTGCTGCTGAGCGAGAGGTTGCCTTGTCCGATGGGGCGCGCTCCTACGTTTTCACCGGCAGTGCGACTCAGCGCACCTGAGAAACCATCGCTGTTGGCCAGGGAGCCCGAAGTTACCTGGTACGTCAGCGCAGGATCAGCCGCACCATATACCTTGGTCTGCGGATCGGCGGTGACCGTGATGGCCCGAGCCGTGATCGTGAGCGTACCGTTTACAAAGGAGAAGCTGTAATTATCAGCAGTCAGCGTGCCGATAGCAGCGGTAATGGTTGCAGAACCCACACCAGTGGCAGTGGTAGCTGTAGAGGAAAGGGCCGGCGTGCCATTGATGCCGCTGCTGGCGAAGTTCTCGCCATTCTTGTAGCCGCTGTAAGAAGCAGTGAAAGAGGGGTTGGCATCGCCGTAGGCGCGTGAAGCAGGATCCGCTGTAACCGTGATCGGAGCCTTATTAACCGTGAGCGTTCCATTGGCATAGGTGATCGCATAGTTACCCAGCGTAGTATTCAAGCCGGCTGTTGCCGCGCTGGGAACGATCGAATAAGTAGTGGCACCGGCAGCAGCGGCGGCTCCGGAAGAAGTGAGGGTTACCGAAGCGATCGTCTCGCTGCCATACATCGTGCCCGATGTGATGCTGAAATCGGAGGTGCCAAGATTCAGTAGGTCACCATATTCTTTACTTTGATTTCCTGCTGTGATGGTGATACTGCGCTGGCCGACGCTGAGCTGAGCGGCATTACTGTTCGCGGTTTGCGCAGGCGTACAATTGGCAACCCGGCAACGGTAGTAAAGCCCGTTCATCGAGGCAGGGGGGAGCGTCAGTGAAAGTGTGCTCGTCGTTACTCCGGAGTAAACTCCTCCATTGGCAAGGTCTGCCCAGCCTGTTGATCCATTGGAAGATACCTGCCATTGAAAACCGGTAGCCGCAGGCGAAGTGACGGAGAAGCTGGCATTGCTGCCATAAGTAATATTTTGTGCAGAAGGCTGTCCTGTTACCGAAGGCGCAGAGCAGGCAACTACAGAAACAGTTGTCGTTGAGTTGGAATTGTCGATGGGGTACTGGTTGCCGCTTAATGCTACGTTCTGTGAACCCGCGAAGGCAGTTGCGCTAACATTCCAGTTGATGGATGTTGTTACAGCAGGGTTGGTTAATGTGACCTGGAATTCTACCCAGTCGCCGATCTGCAGCTCGAAGCTTCCGCTCGTGGCAACAAGTGCCAGACGATGTGTGGTGGATGGGCCCTGTGTTACAGACTTATATCCATTCGTATAACCATTGGTGGTAAGCGGCGTCCAGCCGGTAGTGGAAGTGATTGGAGAAACAAGCGTGTTATTCGACACTGTTACGGTGCCGAACGTAGGCGGGAAACCGGAATAGCCGGCTGGTATCTGGATTTCTACTGAGCCGATCTTCTTACTTGAAGGATCGCCGTTGGTCGTAGTATTATTGGTGATCCTGATCGTATATACCTGAGATGCAGAAGCGCCAACAGTTGTTGGCGAAACGGTCATCCGGAACGAATCCCCATCCGTGAACATTGTCGTTGCTGTCTGGCCCGAATTCAACCCAGTGGCCGTTAGGTAGAACACCTCCCCCAAGTGTTCCTGCAAGATCAGGAACTGGTGGTTGGATATGTTCCCGCTTGCATCGGCAGTATCGTATAATACCGTACTACCATGCGTGACCGTGGAATGTGTAATGGTTAGCTGAACGACTTCTCCCGGTTCCCAACCGGCTCCGGTGATATGCACGTATTCACCCGGCAGGTAGTCGGGTTTATCTGTTTGCACGGTGGCAACAGGTGCTGAAGCCTGAGAAAAAACGCCGGAAAACGGCAGAAAGACGACAAGGAGCGTCGCCAGCAACGAACGTAAATAGGACGGCATACAGTTAGTTTAAAGGTTCACGTAATGATTTTACGCTTACGCTTTCAAGAGGGGGTAGGGGCATACAACGGCAGTACCGCTATGCAGGTGAGGCTTTAGGAAGGAGTGGACGAGAAATTTTTTGCGTAATGCAAGTGGAGCTGTAGATGTTGGCGCCACAATGCAAATGTGAGGGATCAACAGACCGCTAACAATACCCCTTTAGGGGAAAATTCTTATATAGCTAATGAATAATTCCTATCCGATGTAGAATAAAATCGATGCGGTCAACTCAGAGCGACCATTTCTCTGCCCCATTCAGGTAATGCGCATCGATCACCGCGCCGAGCCCGGGCACTTCGGGCACTTCGATCACACCACCGGCTTCGTAGCGGATGCCGCCGGCTACCGGATCTTCGGTATACATTAATGGCGTATCGAAATCACAATGATGGATAGAGCTGTTACTCAGGGCCAGGTGTGCTGCGGCCGTCATGCCCAGGCGCGATTCCATGAATCCGCCTACCTGCATTTCCATTCCCGCCTGTGCGCCAAGATCGGCAATGCGCGTGGCGCGGTACAGGCCGGAAGACTTGCCCAGCTTGATGTTGAACATGGGGCAGGCCTTCAGGGCGATCAGCCGTTCGGCATCGTGGTCGTCGCCGCAGCTCTCGTCGGCCATGATCGGGATGGGTGAAGCGGCCGATACGCGCGGCAGCTCCATATAGCGCCAGCGGGCGATCGGCTCTTCGCAATGCTCGATATGATAAGGAGCAAGTGCGCGCAGCACGTCGATCGCGTTTTCGGCGGTCTGCCAGCCCTGGTTGGCATCGATGCGCAGCGGGTGGGTGGCGCCGATGCCCTCGCGGATCGCCCGGATGCGGGCCACATCGATCTCCTTCCCTTCACCCAGCTTCACCTTGATGGCAGGAAAGCCCTCTTTCTGGAAACGCACCGCATCGGCCTGCATCTTCTGCGGGTCACCGATGCTGACGGTCATATCCGTATGCAGTACTTTATCTTTCTGACCGCCCAGGAACCGGTAGAGCGGGAGCCCCGCATGCTGTGCGGCGATATCGTGCAGCGCCATATCGAAAGCGCTCTTCACGCTGGTGTTGGCATAGATGACCTTATCCATCGCCTCCAGGCAGCCCGCAATGTCCAGCGGGTCCCGATCCTTCAGCACCTGCGCGAAATACTGGCCCACCACGAAACAGGTATCGATGCTCTCGCCGTTGATCGTCATATACGGACTGCACTCGCCATAGCCCGTGATCCCCTCGCTGGTATGCATGACCACCACGAGGTTCTGTACGTTATGGATCGGGCCCAGGGAAATGACAAAAGGTTCCTTCAGGGGAATGAACAGTTTGTAGAGTTCGATGGATTGGATGGTCATGAAGCGAAGATAGAGAAGGTTGACGGTTGACCGTTAACGGCTAACGGTCAACCTTCTCTCCTATCTTCGCTTCATGCGCCGAAACCTGCTTGCCCTGACGCTACTCCTCTCCCTTGCCACCGCCGCACAGACGCGCTTCTCGCTGTCGACCGATATGCGCCTGCTTCGCAATTTCAGCCCGCGGCAGAAATTCTTCGCCATCGGACAGGAAGTAGCCGGCCATTTTCACGTTACACCCAGGCAGTCGGCTTATGTACTCCTGACCTATTTTGCACCCGGCTCCTTTGCCAATACCTACAGCGCAACCGCAAAGTCGGCCTCTACCACACCGCAGCAGCTTGACTACCGCGTACGGAGCAAGTGGCGCTTCCGGGAGGTATCGCTGGGCTGGACGCATTATTTCCGCGGCAGCTTCTCCGATGAAACAACCTGGCACCTCTACGGACAGGCCGGCCTGGGCCTGCTCTTCACCCGGGTAGAGAACAGCTACAACAAACCGGTGGACACCCTCCTGTACCAACGCCCCGAACGCCCCCGCTCGGGCAACAGCAGCGTCAAGCGCCTCAACCTCGACCTGGGCATCGGCGCCGAATGGCCGGTCGGTCCGGGCATCTTCGTCTATGGCACCCTGAAAACCTGGATCCCCACCACCAGCTACCCCTCCGAATTCCTCCACGACACCCGCGGCGTCCCCCGTGCCATTATAGCCGGCGGAGGCATCAGGATTCTCTTCGAATAGCCGCTTCGCACCGTTTTTGAACCACCAAGACACGAAGGGCACAAAGGGGCACAAAGGCTTATTGGTTTATGAACCACAGAGGCACAGAGACAGGGAGCGGCACAGAGGTTTTTTCTCCAGAAGTACTTACAGGTTTAAAGACTAGGCTAAAGGATAGAGATTTGTTTTGCCGCAGACATCTGAGGACAGAACCAGCGGAAAGGCGGGAACAAGAGCGGAAAAGCCGGGAACAGGAGCGGAATTTCTTGAAGTAGCTAAGTTTCCTAAAGTATCAAGCACAGGCCCTTGCGGTCCCGACGTGTCGGGAGCAAAACTCCGCACTCACAGG
>CBHWDR010000110.1:0-8072 GCA_966112575.1 uncultured Chitinophagales bacterium | reverse complement strand
ATTACCGGCATCATCCACGCCGACAAGCTCCGGCAGTCGGCCTGGTTCCAGGACCCAGCAGTATCGGTGATCCTCCTGCCCGAGGGGATCGTGGAAAAAGAGGCCCTCGTGCAGCGATCGCTGCGGAAGCTGAGCCTGCAACTTGCCGGAGTGAATTAGCTAATTAGCTAATTCGAGAATGTTAAGGCAGCATTCAGCATCGATGCCAGGAAAATGCTTACGGATACCGTAAGCATTTTTTATGCGATGCCTATTGCCTACTGCCTACTGCCCATTGCCTTTCTTCAGCAGTCCATTCAAAGCGCCTTTCACTTTGTTCTCCACTTTTTTCTTCGTGCTGTCGAAGGAAACTGGTTTTGATGATGAATCTTTACTGCCAAGTAGCTGATCACGCAGGTTGGTCTTGAGGTCGTTCGCCACATCTTTCTTCACGGAGTTGATCGAATCCTTGATGGTTTTCGTGGTGCTGTCGGCTTTTGCTTTTACAAAGGCGGTAGCCTGTTCCTTTAGTTGCTGGCCGGCATCGCCGGCAGCCTCCTTCAGGTCGGTTTTGATCGTGGGGTTGGAAATGAGCCCGCTAAGCCTGATGTTCAGGTTCACCACATCGCCCGGTTTTACCGGGATGCCCCTGGCCGCTGCCTGGGACGCGAGGCCATTCACGAGGTTGTTGCCGCTAGTGCCGAGGTAGGAGCGCGGGATCTTCATTTGTACGATGTAGTCGAGCGACTGATCGAAACCGTGCAGGCCACCGATCTGCAGCTCGATGTCCTTTACTTTAACCGTGAAGGGTTTCACCAGCACCTTGCCATTACTGAAATCGATATACGACTTGACATCCTTCACCGATACATCTCTTAATGCGTCCACATTCAGGGTGCTCGCGATCTTTTCCAGCGGTGCGAATTTCTTCAGCACGCCTTCCAGCAGCAGCATATTGCCATTCCCGCTCAGCGAGGCCAGGTTGGGCATCATCGATCCATCCAGCTTGCCATTAAGGGTTAATTGGGAGCTCAGCTTACCCGAGAGGAATTGGCCCACCGGCATCAACTTTTGCACGGTGTTGAAGGCAAGAAATGCTTTCTGCACATCTACGTCCTTCACCGTATAGGCGAAAGACATATCCGGCTCCGTCTTCGAGCGCAGCGTCGAATAGGATCCGTTGACCGCCACTTTGCCATCGAGTGCATCGGTCTGCATGTTTTTCAGCTCCACCGTTTCGTCGTGGACCAGCAATGTACCCTGCACATTTCGGTAGTCGACTTTGTCGTAATGCACTTCCGAAGCCTGGGCCGCCAGGGTGAGGTCGATGCCGGCGGGCACGAGGAAGGGGGCAGAAGAGGTGGTGGTGGAGGCAGTGGTTGCGGTTGGGCTGCCCATCCATTTGTTCAGGTCCACCTGGTCGGCAGTGACCGTCATCCGGCCCTTGAGTTCCTCGTCCTTCAGGACATAACCAAGCAGGTTGTCGAAGCTGCCGGTGGCGGAGAAACTGGTTCCAGCGAACCGGCCGCGCAGCTCATTCAGCGTAGCAGCCGCTGGGGCAACCGTCACCCGGCTGCGGTCGATCAGGATGCCATCGGGATAGTCGGCCGATACATATTTCAGGTTGGTGAGCCCGGCGGTCCCCGTCGTGCGCAGGGTCTCGTAGGCGCCTTTGTCGATCGCTTCTTTGGTGCCCGCGAACTGGAGGTCCGCGTCCAGCAGGCCGCTGATGGCCGTGCCTTTTTCCAGTTCTATGAATTGCTTCAGGTTGTCGAGGGTAAACCGGCCGCTCGCCGTTCCGTTATACACCAGCCGGGACATGGGTTCCGACACGCGAAGGGTAAAGTCGACCGGGTCCTTGCCGATCTCGATATGGCCCTGCTGAATATCGATCGTTGTGGCATCGGCGACGCCGCCTTCATTGCGTACCGTTGCGCGGATCGTGCCGTTGCGAACCGGTTGCGGAAAATCGGGCGCGGAATAGTTGAACCGCGACAGCAGGAAATGGCCACCGGCCTTGAAGCTCTTATTCTCCATGGCGGCAAGGCTGCCTTCAGCATTCAGGTCCGCATCGAGGTCACCGGTGAGCTCTGTGCCTTTGGCCAAGGGAAAGAACTGCGCAAATTGTTCCAGCCTGATTTTGCCCTTCGCTACCGCTTTTATCCATTTGGTGGTTTCAGGATTCCGGTACAAGAACTGCAATTCCACCGGCTGCCCGCCCATTTTCATCCTTGCATGTTTCAGGTCGATGAGGGTGTGGTCGGCCAGCCCGTCGGGATTGGAAGCCTGGAACTGCACCTGGATATCACTGACCGCCTGGGGCAGGGAAGGATACTGGAAATAGCCATCAACGACCTTCAGCGCCAGGTCGAATGCAGGAAGCTGATCCGGCGCATACTGCCCTTTCAACCAGCCTTTCAACTCGGCCTTGCCGGAGGTCTTCAGTTCGGAAAAAGCCTCCGTATACATCGCGGGTACCAGCGATAGGATGTCTTTAAACTCCGTTGACGGTGCATTGAAGCGAAGGTCCATATTGTACGTGCTGTCGTTCAGCAACTGCACAAAGCCATCGGTTTTCAAAGCCAGGCCATTCACGCGGATCGTGCCTTCGCGGAAGGCATAGCGGCTCTGCTTCGTATCGATATCGAAATCGGAATTGAGCTCGGCCCTTACGCCGCTGAGGTAGGGGATGCCGGCATAGTTGAAGCTGACGCTTTTGGCGCTGGTTCGGGTGGAGAGTAGATAGAGTTCATCGCCGAGATCACCGCTGCCGCTATGGTCGAGGCCAGTAAGGCGGGCGGTCATTCCGGTGGTCTCATCCTCGTAGCGGATCGCGCCCCCATGGATGGCGTAATGGCGGAGCTTCAACCGGAAGCCGCCGGAAGCGGAGCTGCTGTCGGCAGTGATACTGCTATCGGGTTTGGCAATGTCCCAATTGGCCTGGCCTGCCTTGTTGATATGCGCGTGGATCGTCGGTTCGTAGAGATCAACCGCATACACTGTTTTTTCCTCCCTGAAAAAGGAGACCAGGTTCACCGCGGCGTCGAGGCTTTGGGCAGCGATCAGCGTATCGCCCGCGAATGCATCCTTCCCGACCACCGAGAGTCCTTCCACGCGCACGGAAACGCGCGGGAAACGGCGAAAGAAGGAAACATCGACGTCCTGGAACCGGACCACGGCATTCAGTGAGCCGTTAAGTTCTTTACGGACGAGTTCAAGGATCTCTTTCTTGAAAAACAGGGGAATGAGGAACAGGAGGGCGATCAGGGAAAGCAGGCTGATGCCCGTGATACGCAGGGTTTTACGAATGGTTTTTTTCATAGAAGCGGTTGGCGTTCCGGCTAAGATAATACGCCTCCGGCCAATTCGGAAGCGCGGGGTGAATGGCGTGATTTTTCCTGACCATGGCGCGGGCCGTTGGATGCCTGAACCGATCACTAAAGCAGCTATAGTTTCATGGAAATGATCATTTACCCGGGAAGCCCGTATCCGCTGGGGGCCACCTGGGATGGAAGAGGTGTCAACTTTGCGCTCTACGCCGAGCACGCGACGGCGGTAGAGCTTTGTTTTTTTGATCAAACTGGGGAAGAAACTGGACGAACCCGGCTGACCGAACGCGCGCATCATGTATGGCATGGATACATGCCGGATGTGCAGCCCGGGCAGCTCTACGGCTACCGCGTGCACGGCCCTTACGAGCCGGCTGCCGGCCACCGGTTCAATGCCAATAAACTGCTCATCGATCCGTACGCCAAGGCGATCTCCGGAACGATCGACTGGCACGACTCCCTCTTCGGCTATGAGATCGGCCATCCCGATGCGGACCTCAGCTTCAGCGAGTCGGATTCGGCGCCCTATATTCCCAAATCGGTGGTCATCGACCCGCGGTTCGACTGGGAGGGCGACCAGCAGCTGCGTATCCCTTACCATAAGAGCATTATTTACGAAGCTCATGTAAAAGGGTTAAGCTATCTGCACCCGGATGTGCCCGAAGAGATCCGCGGTACCTACGCGGCCATTGGCCACCCGGCCATCATCGATCATCTGAAGCGGCTGGGGATCACGGCCATCGAGCTGATGCCCGTGCATCATTTCGTGAACGACCGCATCCTGCAGGACAAGGGACTATCGAATTACTGGGGCTACAATACCATCGGCTTCTTTGCGCCCGATATCCGGTATGCCGCATCCGGCACCCCGGGCACGCAAGTGCAGGAGTTTAAGGAGATGGTCAAGGCCCTGCACAAGGCCGGCATCGAGGTCATCCTGGACGTAGTGTACAACCACACGGCCGAAGGCAACCAGATGGGCCCGACGCTCTGCTTCCGGGGTATCGACAACCTGGAATATTACCGGCTGGCAGAAGGACGCTACTACATGGATTATACCGGCACCGGCAACACATTGAATGTGATGATGCCGAATGTGCTGCGACTGATAATGGACAGCCTGCGCTACTGGATCCTCGAGATGCATGTGGATGGTTTCCGTTTCGACCTGGCCTCTACTTTAGCGCGTGAGCTGCACGAGGTGGACCGGCTGGGCTCTTTCTTCGACATCATTCACCAGGACCCGGTGATCTCGCAGGTAAAGCTCATCGCCGAACCCTGGGACATTGGCGAAGGTGGTTACCAGGTGGGCAAGTTCCCCCCGGGCTGGGCCGAGTGGAACGGCAAGTACCGCGATTGTGTCCGCGACTACTGGCGCGGAGCCGATTCCATGCTGGCCGAATTCGCGCTTCGCTTCACGGGTAGTCCTGATCTCTACTTCAACGATTACCGGCATCCCTTCGCGAGCATCAACTTCATTACGGCGCATGACGGCTTTACCCTGCACGACCTGGTTTCGTACAACGACAAGCACAACGAAGCCAACGGCGAGAACAACCAGGATGGAGAAAGCCACAACCGGAGCTGGAACTGTGGGGTGGAAGGTCCCACGGAAGATGCGGAGGTAAGCGCGCTGCGCGAACAGCAGAAGCGCAATTTCATGGCGACGCTCTTCCTTTCCCAGGGCGTTCCCATGCTCGTTGCCGGTGATGAGCTCAGCCGCTCGCAGGGCGGGAACAACAATGCCTATTGCCAGGACAGCGAGATCTCCTGGGTCAACTGGCCGAAGGCCGACGACCAAATGCTGCGCTTCACCCGCGAGCTGATCGCATTTTACAAGCGGCATCCCGCCTTTGCCCGCAAGCGCTGGTTCAAGGGCGTGCCGATCAAGGGCATCGGTGTGGAGGACATCGCCTGGTTCCTGCCCGAAGGCACGGAAATGACGGAAGAGAACTGGAATCATGATTTCGCGAAGTCGCTGGCCGTGTACCTGAACGGACGCGCGCTGCGCTCCCTGGGACCAAGGGGCGAAATGGTCTTCGATGATAATTTTTATATCATTTTCAATGCTTATCACGATCGGCTGGAATACCAGCTGCCGGTGGAGCGATTCGGCAACGGCTGGAAGCGTGTGATCGATACGGCTACGGGCATGATCGATGAACAGGGGCTCGACGAAGGAAACGAGGCCCATAAGGTGAACGTGGAAGGTCGGTCGGTAGTGGTGTTGAAGCAACATAAATTCAATCTGGAGTCATGAGGGTGGATGTGAACAGGCGCACGGTAGGCGTTTTTCGGGACGAGAACGGGCAGTGGAGGGTAAGGGTGTGGGCGCCGGGTAAGGCATCGGTGGCCATCGAATGGAGCGGAGGCGAAACGGTGGAGTTGCAACCCGAGCCGCATGGCTACTGGTCGGCACAACTGCCCCAGGCCGCAGAAGGCGATCGCTATAAGCTGCGGCTCAACGGCGGGGAGTCCTGGCCCGACCCGGTGTCCCTGGGCCAGCCTGAGGGCGTACATGGGGCCTCTGAAGTGCTGGATCTCGTTTACGACTGGCAGGATCAGGCCTGGAAAAATCATCCCCTCGAGCAGTACATCATTTACGAACTGCATATCGGCACGTTCACCGAAGAAGGCAACTTCTCCGCGGCTATTGAGAAGCTGGATCACCTGGTCGCCCTTGGTATCACGGCGATCGAGATCATGCCGGTGGCCCAGTTCCCGGGAACGCGCAACTGGGGTTATGACGGGGTTTTCCCCTTTGCTGTGCAGAACAGCTACGGTGGGGCGCGGGGCCTGCAGGCCCTGGTGGACGCCTGTCACCAAAAAGGCCTGGCCGTGATTCTCGATGTAGTGTATAATCATCTTGGGCCGGAAGGCAATTACCTCGGGCTTTATGCGCCTTATTTTACCGACAAATACAAAACGCCCTGGGGCGGCGCGCTCAATTTCGACGATGCCTGGTGCGATGGCGTGCGGCGCTATTTCATCGAGAACGCGCTGATGTGGCTGCGTGATTTTCACATTGATGCCCTCCGGCTCGATGCGGTGCATGCGATCCGTGACCTGAGCCCCGTGCATATCCTGCGCGAGATCCGGTTGCATGCCGATGAGTGGATGCGCATCAACAGCACGCAGCACTACCTGATCGCGGAGAGTGATCTCAACGACCCGAAATACATCGGGGAGCTGGACGATGCCGGTTATGGCATGCATGGACAGTGGATCGATGAGTTCCACCATGCCCTGCGCGTGGCTGCCGGTGGCGCTACCACGGGTTACTATTCGGACTTCAACGGGCTGGCTCACCTTGCCAAATCCTACCAGGATGCCTACGTCTACGATGGACAATTCTCCGAACACCGGCAGCGCTTCTTCGGTCTTCCGGCCCGAAAGGCGGAGGGGAAGCAATTCGTGGTGTTCTCGCAGAACCACGACCAGGTCGGCAACCGCATGCTGGGCGAGCGCACGAGCGCCTTGCTTTCGTTCGAGCAGCAGAAACTTCTGGCTGGGGCTGTGCTGGTCAGTCCCTTCCTGCCCATGTTGTTCATGGGCGAGGAGTGGGGCGAGCCCAATCCTTTTCTCTATTTCGTGAGTCATACCGATGCCGAGCTGGCGGAAGCGGTGCGGAAGGGACGTAAGGAAGAATTCAAAGCCTTCCATGCCGAAGGCGAGGCACCCGATCCGATGGCGGAGGAATCCTTCAAAGGATCTAAACTTCAATGGTCCCTGACAGATTCGGGCCGGCACAAGGACCTGCTGAACTATTACCGGGCGCTGATCCGGCTGCGGAAAGAAGACCCGGCGCTCGCGCAGCCCGATCGCTCGGCAGTGCGGGTGCAGATCGATGAAGAGAAGCAAGTGATCCAGCTCCACCGGGGCCCGGTGGTTTGTCTGCTGAATTTTTCATCCGGGGCCCAGGAAGTTGACCTGCCCCACGACAGCATCAAGCCCATTTTCCATTCGGCCGATGCGCAATGGAGCGGCCCTGCTGCTTCGCCGGTTGCGCTTACCGGCACTGCCCTTCGCCTGTATCCTACCTCGCTTTTAATTCTTGCATAACATGTATTACCCCGAATCCACTTATCGCATCCAATTCCATAAAGACTTCGGCTTCGCCGACCTGGAGCGGATCCTGCCTTACCTGAAAGAGCTGGGCATCCGGACGATCTATGCCTCGCCCATTTTTGAAGCGACGCCGGGCAGCAATCATGGCTATGATGGATTGAACCCGCATCGGCTCAACCCCGAGATCGGTACGGAAGAAGACTTCCTGCGCGTTCGCCGGATGGTTCAGGAGGCAGGCATGGGCTGGATACAGGACATCGTTCCCAATCATATGGCCTTTGATGTGCGCAATCCCTGGGTCCGCGATGTGCTGGAGAAAGGGAAGGCTTCGGCGTACGCAAGTTTTTTCGATGTGGACTGGTCCGGTGCCCGCGGACCCCTGATGGTACCCTTTCTCGGCAAGCCCCTGGAAGCGGCGATCGGAGATGGAGAGATCCGGCTAGAGCTGGAGGCGGGCCGTCCGGTACTGGCTTATTTTGACACGCACTACCCGGTAGATCCGAAATCACTGGATCTGCATGGCATCGCCCTGGATGCATCGGAAACGGCGCTGCAACAGGTGAATGAAGATGCGGACCGGCTGCTCGCGATCATTAACGCCCAACATTACCGGCTTTGCCATTGGCAGGAAACCGATGGACGGATCAACTACCGGCGTTTCTTTACCGTCAATGGACTGATCTGTCTCAATATGCA
>CBHWDR010000109.1:0-8083 GCA_966112575.1 uncultured Chitinophagales bacterium | reverse complement strand
AAATGCCCCGGCCTTTCTTTTTCAGCGAGCGGTTGATCGAGAGGTTGCCGTTAAAGGAAGGCGAGCGGCTTCCGGTTTCGGAGCGGCGCATGCCCGAGTTGATCCTGCGCTTGCTGCCCGACTCGGACAGAAAATCCGACGCGGAAGTGAAGGTGTTTCGTCCCCAGTTGGCGTTGGTGTTCAGGTTGATCCAGGTAAGGCTATCGGGACGGGCCTGGAAACTCAGGCCGCCGTTGAAGCCCCTGCGGGTACGGCTGCTGATGGTGGTGTCGTCGTTGACGATGGTCGAATCATCAAGGAAGTTGATGCGGCGGCGTTCTGTCTCAGTGCGGTTGCGGCTGTCGTTGTAGCCCCCGTTGAAGGAGAGGGTGTATTTATCCTTCCAGCCATCGGTGAAGTTAAAGCGCAGGTTATGGTCGGTATTGATGCCGTTGGTATTGTAATTCCCGTTATCGTCGTTCATGCCGTTGCTGAAATCCGTGCGGCCGGTATTATTACTGGTCAGCACGGCCGACATCTTGCGGTCACCTGCGAAGCGGTTGGCCGTCGCCTTGCTTTCGTAATGATCATCCGTACCGTAGCCGGCATAACCCCGTCCGAATGAGCCTTTCTTCTTGTCTTTTTTAATGGTGATGTTGATCACTTTCTCCACGCGCCCGTCGTCTACCTTGGTCACGCGGGCCTGGTCGCTCTTCTCGTCGATCACCTGTATTTTATCGATGATATCGGCCGGGAGGTTCTGGGTAGCCATGCGCGGATCGTTGCCGAAAAAGGGCTTGCCGTCGACCAGCACCTTGGTCACGTTCTGGCCATTCGCCTTGAGCGAGCCGTCTCGGCCTACCTCCAGCCCCGGGATCTTGCGGAGCAGTTCCTCGGTCATGTCGTTGTCCTTCGTTTTGAAGGCCGAGGCATTGTATTCAAGCGTATCGGGCTTGATCACCAGCGGCGGCTTCTGGCGCACGATCAGCACTTCCTCGAGGGAATCGCTTTTGACCTGGAGCACGAGCTCGCCGGTTTCGAAGCGCGGCTGGGCGTCGGTAAGGGTGAAGCTCTTCTGGCCGGTGCGGAAGCCGATGACGGTCACCAGCAGCCGGTAGCCGCCGGTGCGCAGGGCACTGACCGTGAACTGGCCCTTGCTGTCGGTGATGACCATGCGCTCCACGGTGGAGTCGCCATCGCGATAGAGGGAAACCGTAGCGTCGGAAAGTGGCTTTCGTTCAAGTTCCGAAAGCACCTTGCCGCTGACCCTGCCGGGCGTTTTCTGGGAGAATACGGTCAGACTTAAGAAGAGGAGGGGCAGCAATATGGTTCGGGTCAGGTGCATGTACAAACTAGAACGTATGAAGCTAGTCAATTATGTGAGGCGATGAGGCGAATCGACTGCGAATTACATAAAAGGGGAGCAGAAAGGATGAGTGTGCAGGATGGACAAGGACGGGTAGGGGTCGACGTCGTCCAGAGCCTGTCGAGGAGCTTTACCAACTCATTTAGAAATCCTTTCGTTACTTGCCGCAACGTGACTGCTCCTTTTGCATATCGCCTGCTCGGCTTCCTGTGTTTCCTCCTGATCGCTCAGAGCGCTTCGGCCCAGTACCGGGTGAAGGGCACGGTGTACGACTCTTCCCGGGTGTATCGCATCGAGGCGGTGACCGTGCAGAGCACCGGCGGCAATATGGCGATCACCGATTCGATGGGCCGCTACCAGATCACCGCATCCGACCGCGACTCGATCTGGTTCTCCTACCTGGGGAAGCCCACGCCAAAATACCCGGTTCAGAAGATCGCCGACCTCACGCAATTCGACATCGCACTGCGTCTGCGTTCGGAGGTGATGAAGGAAGTGCGGATCCGGAACCGCAGCTACAAGCTCGACTCCATCCAGAACCGGAAGGACTATGCCAAGGTCTTCAACTACCAGAAGGTTTCCGTAGCCTCCATGACCTCGATCGGCCCCAACGGCGCCGCTATCGACCTCGACGAGGTGATCCGGCTCTTCCAGTTTCGCAAGAACCGCAATATGCTCAAGTTCCAGCAGCGCCTGCTGCAGCAGGAACAGGACAAATTCATCGATCATCGCTTCAACCGGGGCCTGGTCCGTCGGCTTACCGACCTGGAAGGCGAGGCCCTGGAGCGCTTCATGGTGCATTACCGGCCGAGTTATGAGTTCACGCTGGCGGCCAGCGAGTACGACTTCCAGCTCTACATCAAGACCTCGGCCCAAATGGCGATGCGGATGCCGGGGCAGGCCGTGGATAGCAGCCGGAGAAGCTTTTGATTTTTGCCTAATTTCAGCGGCATGCTACGCATCCTCCTTCTCCTCGCGCTCGCACCCCTGACCCTGCAGGCACAGTCGTATAAAAAGCTGCATCGCAAGGCCCTGGTGGTGGACACGCACAACGATGTACTCTCGCAGGTGATCCTCGAAGGCATGCGGATCGAAGATGACCTCACCGGCAAGGCCCACTCCGACCTGGTGCGTTTCCGCAAAGGAGGCGTGGATGCCCAGATCTTCTCGGTTTTCTGCGATGAGCGTTATGGGAAAGGAACGGCGTTCGCCTATGCCAACCGGCAGATCGATTCGCTGATGGCCATCATCGCCCGCAACCCGGGAAGGACGGCCTTCGTGCGCACGCCGGCAGCGTTGCGGTCGGCGGTAAAGCAGAAAAAGCTCGCCTGCCTGATGGGTGTGGAAGGCGGCCATATGATCGAAGACAACCTCAGTTACCTCGACTCGCTGCATAAAAGAGGTGTGCAGTACATGACCCTCACCTGGAACAACTCCACCTCCTGGGCCTCATCGGCCGCCGATGAAACCAAACGAAAGGATACACTTTCGATACCCGGGCTGAACGAACTTGGGAAGCAGGTCGTTCGGCGGATGAATGAGCTGGGCATGCTCGTGGACCTCTCACATGTAGGTGAGCAGACCTTCCGCGATGTGCTGCAGGTGACGACGAAGCCCGTGCTGGTCTCGCACAGCTGCTGCTGGTCGCTCTGCCCGGTGCCGCGCAACCTGAAGGATGAACAGATCCTGGCCATCGGCCGCAACGGGGGCGTGATCCATCTCAATTTCTATTCGGGCTTCCTCGACTCCACCTTCGACCGCCGTCGCGCGGCATTCACGCAGACGCACAAAAAAGAGATCGACTCGCTCCAGGCCCTGAAGTGGCCGGACTATGCCATCGACGCCTGGTTCGATAAAACTTATCCGAGCGAATGGCGCAACCTCCGGGCCCCGCTGTCGCTGGTCGTTGATCATATCGATCATATTGTGAAGCTCATTGGTGTGGATCATGTGGGACTGGGATCGGATTTCGACGGTATCTCTTCTCCGCCTCAACAGCTGGATGATGTGTCCACCTTTCCCCTGGTCACCCGCGAGCTGCGCAAGCGCGGCTATTCGAAGGCCGACGTGCGTAAGATCCTTGGCGGCAATTTCATGCGCCTGTGGGAGAAGAATCATGAATGATGAGTGATCAGTAATCAGTGATCAGTGATGATGAGAGATGAGTAATTAGTGATCGATCGTGAAGAATTCGTGTAATTCGTTTTAATTCGTGTAATCATGGATCAACTCACCTTAGGCATTGGCACCCGCCTGCAACACACCCAGTACGGACCCGGCGTGATCACGGGCGTACGCTTTGCGACCTACCTCGTCACCTTCATCCATCACGGCACCAAAGAGGTGGAGAAGAACGATACGGCCCTGGAAGAGATCATCCCGGACAATGTAACGGAGGAGATCGAAACACATTCCGATGTGGAACGTTCGCTGCTCAAGATCCTGCGGCTCTGGGGTGCGCCCACCGAAGTGGTGAAGCTGGGCGATCGCTGGCAGGGCGGGCAGATGCTGCTGCAGCCGGCCGACAAGGGCCTGAAGCCGAAAGAGCTGCCCATCGAAGACTTCTTTCACAAGATCGTGATGCTCCGCGACCGCCTGCGGGTGCTGGAGCAGCAGGTCAATGCGCACAAAAAACTCACCGACGAGGACAAGGTCAACCTCCAGCAATACATCACCCGCATCTATGGCACACTCACCACGTTCAACGTCCTCTTCCGGGATAAGGAGCACTGGTTCGTGGGGGAAAAGAGTTCAGGGGAGTAAGGGTTCGGGGAGTTTGCGGGGTTTGCGAAGTTTGCGAGTTCGCGGAGTTCGCGGAGTTCGCGAGGTTCAAGGGTTCAAAGGTTTAAAGGTTTAAGAGTTCAAGAGTTGGTTCAAGGTAAGCGGGGTGATGATGCTTATGTGGTAGGGAGTTAAAAGGCAGGAGTGTTAAGCCTGTGGGTGCGAAGTTTTCTGCCCCGCAGGGGCCTGTGCTTTATGCTTTCAGAAACGTAGCTACCGTATGGAAGACTGCTCTTTACTTGTTTACCCGGAAATACGGTTCCTGTTCCCGGCTTTTCCGCTGGTTCTTTCCTCAGATGCCTGCGGCATGAAAAATCTCTATCCTTTAGCCTAGTCTTTAAACCTGTAAGTACTTCTGGAGAAAATACCTCTGTGCCCCTCCCTGCCTTCGTGTCTCTGTGGTTCAAAAACAAGGGAACGAGCCTAGCTCACCGTACGGTTGGCCAGGTTGGTGCGCTCGGTATGCGTGACGCGGTGCATAGGGCTATCTTCCCAGAGGCGGGCGGCGGCCAGGATGCAGGCGCCGGCAAAGAGACACATGCCCAGGATCAGGCCATGCTGCGGCTCCCCGGTGACCACTTCACGGCCATTGGCGATGGTGGTGATCCGCTGATCCGTAGAGCGGTAAATGCCATATATCAGCGAGAAGATCGCAAGGAGGAGGAGGATCGGTACAAAGATTCGTCTGTTCATTGCCGTGGTTTTGACTACAGAAACAAAAAAGATACCACGGACGATGCCTACTGTTAAGCCCGCTTTAAAAGCTGCCTTCGCTACTGCGCGATCCGGGTGCCCTGCTCCATCACCATCTGCCAGCTCGAATCCTTGCGGATCCAGACCGTGGAGTAACGCTCGCGGGAGTCGATCGGGTTGCCGCGGTACACACCACGGCCGGTGAATACGCCGGTGAGCACGGCCATATCTCCATAGAGGCGGATCTTCACTTCGTCGCTTTGCGCATGCTGGAGGAGGAGGCCGCCGTTCTTGATATTGTCGAGCTGCTCTTTGCGGTTGCGGATCTGCCCTTCGGGGGTGATGTACTCGAAGTCACTGGCATACAGCCGTCCGATCTTCGCCGTGTCGGATTGCAGGAGCGCGCTGTCGTAGGTGGTGTTGAGCTGATTGAGCAGCTCCTGGTCGCGCTTGTCGCGGCCCGAATTGCCGTTGCAGGAAAGAAGCAGGATGGCCACGGACAGGAAGCAGGTAGTTCGAAGCATGAAAGCAGATTGATGGATGAAGATGATTTCGCGGATGCGTTATTGCAAAGCTATTCTCCGCAGGTGGTATTCCTGAATTTTCGGAACGCTTTCCGGCGTTAGCGTGAAGCTCAACTCAAGATTTCCCTTTTCCCCTTCAATGATACAGGCGCCGCGCAGCTGGTTCTCGGCCGCCATCGGCCGCACCTTGCGCACCTGGCCGATCTGTGAAAACAGCGCCTTCGCTTCGGCCGCCAGGTCGGCAGGACGGTAGTCGGCAAAGAAGTTCTCGGCGAAAATGCCGGTCTGTTCGGCCCCCTTCCAATCGGGCAAAAGCGCAACAAGCTCATTCCTTCGTTGCAGCAGCACCGTTGATTGCGGAATCGTCCGTGGCTGCAGGCCGGTGATCGCCAGCAGCGTATCCATAATTTGCATGTTGAGCGCCGAGGTAGGCGCGTAAGTGCGGTTGGCGAAGCAGACGAAGCCGATGCCATACTCGGGCAGGATGATCCAGTTGGACCCGAAACCGGGCAGTCCGCCACTGTGTCCAACGGAGACCCGGTTCTTACAATCGGAGGACCAGCGCAGTCCATAGCCGTAGGCCGATACGAGCGGGCAGACGGGTGTGGTGCCGGGATAGCGGTATTGGGCATTGAGGTTGTTGAAGCGCCAGGCCTGCTGCATCTCGCGGAGTGAGGCGCGGCGCAGGACGGGGTTCTCCCTTCCATTGCGTGCCGGCCAGGCCGAGAGGTGCAGGGCCATGTATTTTTCAAAATCTTCCAGCGTGATGATGATGCCGCCCATGGCGCCCCAGGAGCCATCGTGGAGCAGGGCTTCTTCGCGGTAGCCATTGTCGATCCAGCGATAGCCATGGGCGAGGTCTTTCGCCGGCACTTTCGTGTATTCCCAATACGTATGAATCATGCCCAGGGGTTTCCAGACCTGCTGCTCGATGTATTGCTGATAGGGCCGGCCGGAGACCACCGTGATGATCTTGCCCAGCAGGGCGAAGGCGAGGTTGCTGTATTCGTATTGCACACCGGGGACATTGGAAAAAGAGAGCCCGCTTTTTACGAGGTCGGCGAGTTCCTTGTCGGTATCGGCCAGCTGCCGGTCGCCCCAGGGATTGTCTTCGGGAAAGCCGGCGCTATGGGTCATGAGTTGCCGGATGGTGATGGGTGTGGCATCGGTGGTGAGGTAGCGGATGCCTTTCAGTTCGGGGATGTATTTACCGGCAGGCTCGTCGAGGGCCAGCTTGCCCGCATCGCGCAACTGGAGAATGGCCAGGGTGGTGAAGCTCTTGCTCATGGAGGCGATGCGAAAGGCGGAGGTCTTTGTAGCCGGGATGTTGCGATCAATGTCGGTCACACCCGAGGCGCCGGTGAAGGCGAATTGCCCGTCGACCATCACCCCGTACACCATTCCCGGCACATGCTGTTCCCTGGCCTGGTCGGTGTAGATGCGGCTGATCGTGGCTTCAGCCGCCCGGACGCGGCTGAGGCGGGTGGCGGAATCGGCGAAGTAGGGCGGCGTGTAGCCCTGGGCAAAGCAGGCGGCGGGAAGGAGCAGGGCGAGGAGCAGGCGCATGGGTGGTTGGGGGATTAGGGAAATGAGGTATTCGGGTATTAAGGTAATGAGGGTGCTCCATACCTTGAAGGTTTTATAAACCTCGGAGGTTCCCGAAAAACACGCAGATTTCCGGGGTTTTTAAGCTTTCCCGGGAATTTTTAAAGGCGCACGCGCGCGCGTAAAACATTAATGGGTTTAAAAACATAAATGTTTAAGGAGTAAACAACCCCGCCCCGACGCACCCCCATTTGCCCCATGCCTAATTTTCGAATTCGCTAATTTCCCTCCATGACCCGCCTTAAGCTGCTCGCCATCGCCGTCCTTCTCCAATTCGGGGCCCAGGCCCAGGCCGACCTGCTCATCACCAACGGACGCATCCTCGACGGAACCGGTAACTCCTGGTACTATGGAGGCGTGGCCGTGAAAGACGGGAAGATCCTGAAACTGGGCAACGTACGCGGCCTGACCGCCACCCGCACCATCGATGCCGGCGGAAGGCTGATCGCGCCGGGCTTTATCGACGTCCATACCCATATCGAAGGCGATGAATTCAAGAATCCCACAGCCGACAATTTCATTTACGATGGCGTTACCACGGTGGTTACCGGCAACTGCGGCGCTTCCAGCGTGAACATCCGCCGCTACCTCGAACGCATCGACTCGCTCCGGCCCTCGGTGAACGTGGCCACCCTCATCGGCCACAACGATGTGCGCAAGGCCGTCATGGGCACCGCCAACCGCGCGCCCTCCGAAACGGAGCTGCTGCGCATGGAAGAACTCGTAGAAGAAGGCATGAAGGGCGGGGCCGTGGGCCTGAGCACAGGCCTGATCTACATCCCCGGCACCTATGCCAAAACCGAAGAAGTAGTGCGTCTCGCCAAGGTGGCGGCGCGGCATGGCGGCCTCTATGCTTCGCATATGCGTGATGAAGGCGACAGCGTGACCCAGGCCATCGAAGAAGCCATCCACATCGGCCGCAGTGCCAACATGCCGGTAGAGATCTCGCATTTCAAGCTCAGCGGCCAGCAGAACTGGGGCCGCAGCGGCGAAACCCTGGCCCTCATCCGCAAAGCCCGCGAAGAAGGCGTTGAGGTCACCATCGACCAATATCCTTACACGGCCAGCAGCACTTCCCTCAGCACCCTCCTCCCCGATGAGCTCCTCGCCGACGGCAACGACTCCATCAAGGCGA
>CBHWDR010000108.1:0-8083 GCA_966112575.1 uncultured Chitinophagales bacterium | reverse complement strand
GTTCGGACTTTGTCCTGTGCCGTCACGAGTAGCGGCAGAAGTCCGATCAGCAAGAATAGCCAGAAGCGCATGGGATTGATTTAGTTGTATCCACAAATAACGCCCATCGCCTTCCGGTCCTGTATCCCCCTTTTACAGGATATTGATTTACGGAATATCCGGCTTTTGTGGGATAGCGAGCGCTTCCGACTTGGTTCAAATTTGTGGTTACAACCCCAGGTCATGAAACGTCAACTACTGCTTATGCTTGTTCTTGCCCTGCTCACCTGCAGGTCGGGGTACGCGCAGGCTCCGCCAAAGCCGGCCAATACCGTTCCCAGCTACCTTATCGGCAACTGGAAGGGCACGCAATACAATGAGCAGGGACTCTATCCGCAGGCCTTCGTCTTCAACCTTACCGCCGCCGGCGAATTCCTGATGGGCAATGCACAGGCGGGGTATGCCGCCCGCGGGCGTTTCAGCTTCAGTAATAATGTGATCCGGGGAAGCTATGTGCTCACCTCCAGCGGCGAACAGATCGCCTTCACCGGCAATTATGACGCGGCTACCCAGACCCTTACCTGCACCCAGGGAATGGGCGGCTCGGTGACGAACCAGGGCAAATGGATCGCCCGGCGCGAGTCGGCTCCCCCGCCTCCTCCGCCACCGCCCCGGACAAATACGGCACCGCCACCACCTCCCCCTCCGACCACCACGGCAAACGATCCGGCCGCTTTCTTTCTTACGAGCGCAAAGGTGACGGTCCTGACGGGTGATGACGATAAGGAATGGCCAACGGAGATCGGATTCCGGCTGTTCCGCACGCCGCCCATGCCCGCCCAGAAAAACGACCCCGTCTGGAATTGCTTCGCCTATCCAACATATACCGAGGCGCTTCCTGCCCGCTCTACCCGGGAGTTCACCCTGCTGCGCGATGCCCTGCGCGACGACCTGGTTTCCTTACAGTCGATCCAGTCGACGGGCCTCACGCTGGCCATCGACTACCGTATCCGGAACAACTGGACCTTCTGGAAGATCAGCACCATCTGGATTGAGCTCGAGTTCAAGGACCGGAGCGGCAAGCCCCACCCCATTTTTGGATACAAGAAACTGATGTTCGCCGAACCCGTACGCATGCAGATCCAGAGCGGTAATCTCGAATGCATCCTTGATCGTTTCCTCATGCCGCAGCGCACGGCTTTCGCGCCGAATGGGGGACATATCCAATAACGGCCAAAACACAATATGAGACAATCATTAAATTAAATGACACGTATATGAACCGCATTCTTCTGATCTGCCTTTGCCTGCTCAGTACAGCGGCCATCCAGGCGCAGATCATCCAGAAACAGACCGCCACGAAGCCGCTCCAGGCCCCCACAACCATTCCGAAAACCACCCCTCCGCCACCTCCTCCTCCCCCGCCACCGCCTCCACCCAAGCCGGCGACCGAGTATTTCCTGACCTCCGTTAAGGTAACGGTGCGAACAGGTGATGACAACAAGGAGTTCCCATCCTACTCTTATTTCAGAGCCTTGCTCAAAGGGAGCAGCAATGCCTATTTCCGTGGCTATGGGCTGTTCATCCTGGATAACATGCAGAACGAATTCCCGGTGCCGTCGACCACCACCATCGCCCTCACCACGCTGGCGGCCGAGGCAACGAAGCTAACGCTGGCAGAGGCCCTGAAGAATGGCCTGACCTTCGAGATCAGCTACCTGCCTAATTTCTTCCTGGATGCCTGGAAGATCGATAACATCACCTGGACCATTGAATTCCGGGACCGCAATGGCAACCCCCACCCCAGCTTCGGCACCCGGGTGCTGAACTTCCCCAATTCAACCGGCCGCCTCGATAATCGTTTCCAAATCTTCCGTTGCCTCACCGACGAGCAACTCAACCCGCTTACTGCGATGGTGACGGAAAAATAACCTGTCAAGCAAATCATTCTTATGAACAAGAAACTTTTTACCGCCAGCCTGATCCTCTTCCTGTCCGCCTCTGCGTTCATGGCCATCAACTCCATCCTCGAACGCATCGGCCTGGAAGAGAAGGCCGCCAAGGAACACGTGATGGGCAACGTGCTCGGCAGTTTCTGGGGCAGCTTCAGCGAAGGTGCACCCGATCATTTCCAGTTGCCGCGCGCAAAGCTCCTGCCTTCGATCATCACCGGCGACAAGGTAGGCGCCGCCAAAGAACTTTGCACCTGGGTACGCGACTACACACGTAGCGACGAGTTCCGGGAAGCCTATGCCAAACGGCGCCAGGACCTGAAGCCGCCCATGGAAAACGAAAGCCGCCCTGACGAGGAAACCATCGAAATGACCCGCTCGAGCGTGCAGCAGATGGAGAAGCAGCTGGCGGAGATGAAAAAATACAAGGGCACCCCGCCCGATGCCATCAAGGCCGTGCAGATGACGGTCGACGGGATGAAGAAAAATCTTGCCCAGTGGTCAGACCCCGCGCCGAAAAACACCGCCTGGGAAAAGCGCTACCCGGCCGACGCGCGTGAGCTGGTCCGCCGCCGCCTGGAAGAATACCTGACGCTTGCGGCTACGGTGGACTTCAATGCAGCCCTGGAAACCGACCGGTACAACCGGAAGAAATTCGTCAACCCCGAGTATGAAAAGAAAAGCAACCAGTGGAAGGCCGTCTATCGCGCAGGTAAAGAAGTCAACGATGTGGTTATTGTCTTTGTGAAGGACTGGCTGAAATCGGATTTTTCAGCAGCGGCCGCACCCGCAAAACCCGCCAATGCTGCCAAACCCGCAGCCCCCAAATCAACGAAACCCGCCACCCAGGCCAGAGGCCGCAATCCCCGTACAGGAAAATAAAACATGCAGACCATGAGAATCTTTTTCACGCTCTTCCTTCTTTCCCTTGTCTACCTGCTTCATGCACAAAATGCGGTTCCAACGCACCGGGTTGGCGTCAAGGTATCCACCATGTCGAGTGGGGAACAATTCGTTTTCTCGCTCAATGGTTCAGAAAATCTTACGGTGAATGTCGACGACCAGGCTTTTTATTTCACGACCCAGATCCCCGAAGGACAATACTTTTTCATCCAGTCGGTCAGCGGCCCCCGGGCATGCCGCTTTTCCGGGACCGGTGGCTATATGCGGGACCGGGACACTACCTATGAGTTCATCTGCGAACAGGGAACGAACGTGACCGGCATAGCCGGTATGCTTTATGCACCCAACGGCACCCGCGCAGTGGTTCAGCTCAATGGCAGCCGTGATAAGACCGTGGCTGTTTCGAATAACCGGCCACAGATCTTCGGCTTTCCAGGCACTTACCTGAGCGGCGCTCGTTTCAATGTAAGTGTAAAGTCCGTCACCAACGACTGCAAATGCATCATTCAGAATGCACAGGTGACCACGCCGGCCGCCTATGCTGCGCAGCCACGGATCCTCTGCGACTACAGATATGAGCATGTCAGCAAGGCGGGCAAGACCTATGCGACCTTTTACGAAACCAGTTCCCCCAGCATCGGTGGTGGCGCCTGGTATGAAGGCCAGCTCGTCGCCTTTGTGGCCTACACGGCCAACTTCGCCGGCGCCAGCGGACGGAAGCGCCAGGTATTTGCTTACGACCGTCTGACAGGAAAGACAGAATTGATCAGCAAAGGCCTCAATGAAGAGGAAGGCAATAATGACTCCGAAGCGCCCTATGTGGCCAGCAACGGTGGTGGCGTCGTCTTCGCTTCCAGTGCCAGCAACCTGGTACCGAGCGATAATAATGGCGTCAAAGACATATTTTACTGGCGTCCGGGGCTCCCCCTGATACGCATCAACTTGGGCCCCAACGGTGAAGAGGCCAACGCCGCAAGTTCAGAGCCCTGTGTCGGCTGGGCCAACATCGCCTATACCAGCTATGCCAGCAACCTCGGTGGATCCGTCAACGGAACATCGATGTCGAATGTGTACCTGTTCAACATCCAGGACAATACAACGACGCTGATCACCAAAGATTTCAAGACGGGGAAGGCAGTAGGCGGATCGCAGCCCTCCCTTTCCAACGCCAATGACGCTCTCGCCTTCTGCTCCTTTGCCTCGACCATCGTGCCGGATGACCGGAACGGGCTTTGGGACATTTTCGTGTACCAGAAAAACCAGCCGATCAAGCGGGTGAGCATGACCCACGACGGCAAGGAGCGCAACCAGGGTGACGAGAGCGCTTCACGGATCGTGACGCCGACCATCTCCGATGACGGACGCTTCGTGGCCTTCTCCACCACGGCTTCGAATATGGTGCCCAATGACAACAACAAAGCCCAGGATGTGTTCGTCGTGGAAATAGCTACCGGAAACGTGAAGCGTGCCAGTATTGCTTCCGACGGAACCGAGGGCAATGGCGATTCCCCCATCGGGCAGGGAGCCCGCATCGGCATCAGTGCCAATGGCGAATACGTAGCCTTCAGCAGTAAGGCCGGCAACCTGGGCACCAATCCAGGCAACATCATCATGCACCACCTGCCCAGCGGCAAAACGACGCCGGTCACCAATATCAAAGGCAGTTACGTAGGAGAGCCCGCCATGTCGATCAAAGGGAATTACGTGGTCTTCGGATCCGGTGAGAAGCTCGATCCCAAGGTTCCGGCTACCGGTATCTACGTTGGTTTTACAGCGGTATCGGGCGTGCGCTTTATTTACCAGTATTAGTAACCGGCCATAGCTAAAACTTCGAATATGAAATATATCTTCCTATTCTTATTTCTTCCCTTACTCGGCAAGACCCAGTCGTCTGCCGTGTTTGTTCAGCTCAAGGATGCCTCCGGCAAAATGCTCACCGGAACTTCCCTCACCCGCTTCTACGAACGTTGGCTGCCCGCCCTGACCATCAACCAGGGCAATGCGAATAACAACAATACCGTCGTTTAATTCACGACCAACGTGTGCGGCGCCTCGGCCGAACACAAGCGCATCATGCAGGGTAAGGAACAGCTCGCGACGGGCTTCATCGTAGCCAAGCACCCGGGTGAGCTCCTGATGCGCTACTACACGATCAACATGGAAAAGATCCGGGTGCTCTCCTGTGTGGAAACCATGGGCTGCGATGGCAACATGGTCACCAGCGTGACCCTGCAGGCAACGAGGATCGGCTGGACCTACTACCAGCCCGACAAATCAAACACCACCTCCACCGTTTCCGGCAAGTACGGATATGATGCAGACACCAAAAGTGCCTGGACAAACTTCTGAATATGAAAACAAAGCTCTTCGCCGCTCTGTTGTTCTTCACCCTTGGAGCCCGTGCGCAGGACTGTTCCCAGGAAGAACTGGCGTTGAAACCCGGCACCTTCAAGCCCGGCACGCCGGGATCGATCCGTAACGTTACGCCTGCCGACCTGGCCCGGGAGCGGGCGGTGCTGAGCGGCATCCACAAAATGATCACCAGCAATTACCAGCCCATCGGCGTCCAGGTGAGCTATTCCTACGTTCTCGGCAAGCACCTGCCGGCGGCCCGCAACTGGATCGCCGACCCCTACCATCTTGCCTATTACGTCCTCCCCTTTCTCTGCGAGCCGGTGCCAAAGCCCGGGAAGAGCTTTTATGTCGCCATTTCCACGCCCACAACCGTAAACATCTCCGCCAACGTCATCTTCTCGCTCAATAACCTTTACGCGGCCGATCTGATCACCGATGAGGTTCGGGGCTACCTGCTCATCGACCGGAAGCCGGAACGAAAGAACGGGGCCTGGTTCCTCGGTGATATATACCCTGGCCGGCGCTGGACCGAAAACGAGGTGCATGAATACCGCTGGCTGATCACTTATGGCGATACCCTCCCCTTCACCTTTCTCTCCCGTAAGGAGTACCTGCTGGCGGTGAAGAAGCGGATCGACCGGACGCTGAAGCAATCACCCGGCGAGAAAGACTATTATGCGACCTACCTGCAGAACATCGATGAATACCTCGGCAGGAGCAAGACGGAACTGGCAGCACTGGCCTATATCAATTACAACGACGAAGAACGATTCACCGGTTTCCTGAACGAAGAAGAAGGCCGGGGCTATTATGCCGTGGTGCCCAACCTGGCCTATTACCGGAAAAACCTTCCTCCCTCCGCTCCTCAATTCTTCAGTGTTGTCTACAAGGTGCTGCAAGGCCACGAAGTGTTTGAAAACAACATCGAAAAAATACAGAACGCGGTCGACTTCAAGCAGCTCCACCGCCTACTCGGAAAATAATCATCGAACATGCGTAGTATATTTCTTACCCTCTTCTTGTCTGCCGCCCTGCTGGCGCAATCGCAGAAACAGCAATTCGATGCCCTCAGCTTTACCCCTCCGGCCGGATGGACAAAGGACCAGAAAGAGAACCTCATCACGTACACGCGGGTGGACCAGCAGAAAAACACCTGGTGCAAAATTGCCGTGATCAAAAGCACCGTCGGCAAGGGAAGCATCGATAATGATTTTCAAAGCGAGTGGAAGGACCTGGCGGTGACACCCTACCAGGTCAGCGGCTCGCCTTCGGTAAAGGCGCTGGCAAAGGTCAGCGGATGGAATGTAAAAGAAGGGTCGGGCAGCTTTTCTTTCGATGGCAAGCCCACCAGACTCACCTTACGAACCTTTAGCGCTGGGGATCGTTGCGCCAGTATCCTCGTTCTGACGAATAGCGAGTCCTATCGCAAGGCAATAGACGATTTCCTGGCCTCGGTGCGCCCCCAGGCCGTCCAACAGGCTCCTGTTAACCCGCCGACGCAGGCGCCACCCGTAAAGACAGAAGCATCCAAACCTATGGCTGCCGGGAACTTTCAATTCAATACCACCAATTTCGACGATGGCTGGACAAGCGTGGTAAAGGAAGAATGGGTGGAAGCCACGAAGGGCAATGTGAAAGTGCTGCTGCACTATCCGCGTGCGGAGGATAAAAAATACATCTCTCAGCACGATGAAGCCACACGATTCTTCTGGAACCTCTATGTAGCGCCGCGTTACAGCAATATTCGCGAGTTCTGGATGCTGGACTACAACATGTCGTATGAACCGGCGACGTATGCGAATGCCTATCTCACCGACATCACCACCGGCAAAGAGCAGTTCGTGACCCTTTTCAGCAAGGGACGGATCGGCTATATCGAGATCATCACCCCCGACCGGGCAAGCTTTGTCAAAGCCTTCGGCGTTGACAAACCCGATACCTATTTCTCGGAATGGACAGCCCTGCAGAATCTGGCGGGTCTGAACAAGTTTGCAGTGGGCGAGAATGATCTTCCGGGCAAGTGGTCCAACACCTTCAGCGCGGCCAACTCCCTTTACAACATCTACAGCGGCATTTATGTGGGCGCCACTACTTATGCCTCTGCCGAATCCTTCACCTTCGGGAAGAATCGCACCTACAACTGGCATATCGTGAGCTCCTCGGGGGGCACCGGCATGCGCACCGATATACAGCAGGTGAAAAGGGACGGAACTTTCAAGATGGTCGGCAACTGGCAGATCTGGTTTTCCACCATGCAATTCAAAGCCAAAACCTACAATGCCTATTTCTCCTGTATCAAGGGCGGACGTGTCCTGTGGCTGCAGGATACGGAATATGGTTCCTATACCGCTTACGGACGGGTCGAATAAAATTTAAAGAAGATGAGAACCTTCCTCCTTTTCGCCTTCCTGCACCTCGCGTTCTTCGCGGTGGCACAAAAGCAGACCTTCGACATCGTGAAATTCCTGCCGCCAAAAGGCTGGCAGAAAGAACAGCAAAAGGACCTGCTTTCCTTTATCAAGACCGATGCGAAAACCAAAACCTGGTGCCGCCTCTTTATCGTGAGGAGCACCGCAAGCAAAGGTGATATTGAAACTGATTTCAAGAGCGAATGGTCCGTACTGGCCGCAAAGCAATATGGCGCTACCGAAACGCCGCAGCTCATCGAACTGCCTGAAGAAGACGGCTGGAAGGGAAAGGGCGGCGTTGGCAGCTTCAAGTTCAACAACGCGGATGCCATCATCATGCTCACCACGCTCAGTGGCTACGGTCGCTGCGTCAGCCTGGTGGCTACTACCAATAGTGAGACCTACATGAGCTCGATCGAGCAATTCTTCGAGTCGATCGATCTGATCAAGCCGGCCGCCCCAGCGAAGCCTCCTGCGAATACGCCG
>CBHWDR010000107.1:0-8096 GCA_966112575.1 uncultured Chitinophagales bacterium | reverse complement strand
AGCGCCCAACCCCCTGGTCGGATCGGTACTCGTGCATGAAGGCCGGATCATCGGGGAGGGCTGGCACCAGCAATATGGCGGACCCCATGCCGAAGTGCACTGCCTGCGTTCGGTAAAGGATGTGGATCGGCACCTGATCGCCTCCTCCACGCTCTATGTTTCCCTGGAACCTTGCGCGCATTTTGGAAAGACGCCCCCCTGCGCAGATCTGATCCTGGAACACCGCATCCCGAAGGTGGTCGTGGGTAGCCGTGATCCCTTTGTGCAGGTCAATGGAAAAGGGATCGAGAAGCTGCGCGCCGCCGGCATCGACGTTACCGTGGGTGTACTCGAAGCCGCATGCCTGGAGCTGAACAAACGGTTCTTCACCTACCATACCCGGCACCAGCCCTATGTGGTGCTCAAATGGGCACAGACGGCCGATGGCCGCATCGCCAATGAGGACTACAGCCGGGTGCTGATCAGCAATGACTGGTCGAACCGGCTGGTACATCGCTGGCGCAGTGAAGAGGTGGGCGCTCACCGGATGCCGCAAGGGGGCCGTCAACACGGCCCTGTTCGACGACCCTTCGCTCACGACCCGCCTCTGGCCCGGCCCTCAGCCGGTACGGATCGTGGTAGATACGGAACTGCGCCTGCCCCAGGGCCTGCAACTATTCGACGGCTCCGTATCGACCCTGGTGTTCAATTATCATCGCCACACGGTTGGCGACCAGGTGCCGAAAGGTGTTGGCTATTACCAGGTCACCCCAGATGTTTCCCTGGTTCAGCAACTGCTTCATGGGCTATACCAGCTGAAGGTGCAATCACTTTTGGTAGAGGGCGGCGCGCAACTGCTGCAGTCCTTCATTGACGAGCGCAGTTGGGATGAAGCCCGCATCATCACCAATGAAGCGCTCACCCTGGGCCCGGGCCTGCCGGCACCCCGGTTGGGAGGCGCAGTGCTGATGAAGACGGAGCAGCTGAAAGGCGACGTGATCGGCTATTGGCGGCCGCAAGCAAAACAAAACCATGAATCATTATAATACGATCGAGAAGCCTTCGATGGCCGAGTTCAAGGACAGGGGAAGCCGGTTCATCGCTTATGCCTTTCCGATAGCTCATGTGGAAGAATTCAAGAAGCGGCTGAAGGAGCTGAAGGAAGAGCATCCGAAGGCCGTGCACCACTGCTTCGCCTACCGCATCGGCACCGATGGCAACAACTTCCGCGCCGGTGATGACGGCGAGCCTTCCGGTTCGGCGGGCAAGCCCATTCTCAACACGATCGACAGCAAGGAGATCACCAATGCCGCGGTGGTGGTCGTGCGCTATTTCGGTGGCACCCTGCTCGGTGTCCCGGGCCTGATCCATGCCTACAAGACCGTCACTTCGCTGGCCCTGCAGATCACGCCGATCGTGCAGAAGCCGGTACTCATCAACTACGAGCTCCACTACGATTATACGCAGATGAATGAGATCATGATGATCGTCCGGCGCTTCGGCTGCATCGTGATCGAGAACGAGGCCCAGCTCTTCTGCCGCATGGTGGTCGGCATCCCGAAAGACCAGCTCGAGCTTTGTGTCGACAAGATCCGCGACCTGCACACCGTGGAACTGAAAAAGATCGAAGCTTCCTGATCCGGAGGCACAGGCCAGATTTCCCACTCCGCATTTCATGCATTCGTTGGCGCAGTTCAAGCAGGCACCTATTCATTAGGGATTTCCTTCATGCTTGCTTTGCACCCGCAACCGGCCCTTCACCTAAATCAACGAACATGAAATTTTCTACACTCCTTTCAGGGCTCCTGCTTTTTGTTTTGTCCTCTTATGCCGGTACCCCCTTCGCACCACCCACGACCCCGGCAACGGCGCTCACGGCCACCGGCACGGATGGCGACAAGATCAGTCTTGGCTGGACCAATGGCAATGGCCAGCGTCGTATCGTGATCGCCCGCAAGGACGGCGCGGTGACTGCTCTGCCTCAGAACGGGGTCAACTACAATGCCAGTGCCGCATATGGCGCCGGCAACGAGATCCAGACCGGGCAATTCGTTGTCTACAACGGAACGGCAAATACAATTACGGTAACGGGGTTACAGGCCGCTACTGCCTATCATTTTGCCGTGTTCGAATACAATGGCACGGGCTCCGCGATCGAGTACCTGTCGACGCCGGCGATGGTGAGCGGCACAACCTACCTTCCACCTTCGGGACAGGTGGCCAACCCCGTACTCGACCAGCTGACCGGTCATTCGGTGCGCCTTAGCTGGACAACGGCTGGTGTAGCCGGGCTCGGACATGGACGGCTGATCCTGGCCCGAGAGGGCGCGGCGGTGAACGTCAATCCGACCGACCTTGCCAGCTATGCGGCCAATGTCAATTTCGGCCTGGGCGCACAGATCGGCACCGGGAATTTTGTGGTCTATAAGAATTCCGGCAATGCAGTCACCATTGACGACCTGAAACCCAATACCACCTACCATTTTTCCATCTTCGAATACAATGGAAGCAGCGGTCTGGTGTTCAACATCAGCAATCCTCCCGCAGTATCGATCCAAACACTTCCCCGGCCGGCCATGCCCGCTGCTGCGATCGTGTTTTCCAACGTGGAAGGCAGCACGATGAATGCCACCATCACCAAGGGTAGTGGAGCGAGGCGACTGGTGATCGCGCGGGCAGGTGCACCGGTAACCGCGCAACCCCTGGATGGTATGAGCTATACGGCGAACACCGCGTTCGGCGCCGGACAGGAGCTTGAGCCGGGACAATTCGTGGTGGCGAACGGCATCAGCAATACCTTCTCCCTTACCGGCCTGCAGGCAGCTACCAACTATCATTTCGCCGTGTTCGAATATGACGGCACAGGCGCGACCACTGCGTACCTGGTGAATCCTTTTCTTGCCGCTGTGCAGGCGACCGTTTCGGCCCCGCAAACAGCCGCATCGGGACTAACCGTGGCCGCGATCACCAATGGAGGGGCCAGTTTCAACTGGGTCAGTGGTTCCGGCGCCAAACGCATCCTCATCCTCCGCCGTAGCGATGCGGCTGCCGTACCTCCGAGTAACTTCACGAATTATGGCGCTTCTGCAACGTTCGGACTGGGCGCCTTCACCGGCGTGGGGAATTATTCGGTGTATAACAACAACGGAAATGCGGCTACGGTAACCGGGCTTACGAGCGGCACCAGCTATACCGCCACCCTGTACGAATTCAATGGCGCTTCCGCTCCGGTTTACCTGCTCAGCAATGCGCCTTCCATTTCTTTTACCACATCGCTGGCGCCTACAACGGGAGCTACTGCCTTAAACTTTACCAATATCGAAGGCACGAAGCTTTCCATCGGCTGGACCAACGGCAATGGTGCTCGACGCATCGTAGTGGCCCGGCAGGGCGCGCCGGTAACCGCTATGCCCCAGGATGGCCTCAGCTATACGGCGAATACAGCTTTCGGCAGCGGTACGGAGATCGCGCCGGGACAGTTCGTCGTGTATAACAATACAGCCAATGCATCTACCGTAACGGGTCTTCAGCCGGGCACGACTTATCATTTCGCCGTATATGAGTTCAATACGGTGAACAACCTGACCTATTATCTTACGGCTAGCCCGGCAAACGGAAGTGCATCCACGGCTGCAGCGCCAACGGTCAGTGCTTCTTCGCTGGTCTTTTCCAATGTTACCGGGAATAAGCTCAGCATGAGCTTCGTGCGGGGCAATGGAGCCGGTAGGCTGGTCGTGATGCGTGCCGGCAGCCCGGTGAATGCGACACCACAGGATCTCGTTTCTTACAATTATCAAAGCCAGTTTGGCCAGGGAACGCAGATCGGCAGTGGCAACTACGTGGTCTACTCCGGCAATTCCAACCTGCTTACGATCACCGGCCTTCAACCCGGTACGATCTATCACGTGACGCTGTTCGAATAAAATGGGATCAACGTCCCTGTGTACCAGGTCGCGGGCGCGCTTGCAGGCAGTCAGGTAACCAATGAACGTCCCCGGGCACCTGCTACGAATATGAATTTTCTCAGCGTCGAAGGCAACAAGCTGACCGTTCGCTGGACGATCGGCGATGGTGCCCGCAGGATCCTCGTGGGACGCCAGGGCGCACCGGTAAGCTTCGTACCGCAGGACGGCATGCAGTACACGCCAAATGCGGCGCTCGGTGCCGGTACGGACCTCGGCAATGGCCAGTTCGTACTCTTTGATAATACCCAGAACGAAACCGCCATCACCAACCTGGTTCCCGGTACCAGCTATCACTTCGCTCTTTTCGAATACGACGGATCAGGCAGCGGCACGCGTTATCAGACCCTTCCGCCCCTGAGCGGT
This sequence comes from uncultured Chitinophagales bacterium, assembly GCA_966112575.1. Lineage (GTDB taxonomy): Bacteria > Bacteroidota > Bacteroidia > Chitinophagales > Chitinophagaceae > Flavisolibacter. Next base: position 3,789 of record CBHWDR010000107.1, on the reverse strand, counting down.
TCGGCTGCCACCGTTGCCGCACCTGCCGTTTCCGCGAGCAATGTGTTGTTCTCGTCCGTTGGCAGCAGCACTGTGAATGTGAACTGGACCAATGGCGATGGCGCCCGCCGCCTCGTTGTGCTGCGCAAGAATGCACCGGTCAATGCGGTGCCCGTTGACCTGGAGGATTATCCTTCCTCCTCGTCGAACTTTACCGCTTCGACATCGATGTCGGGTGATAATTATGTGGTGTACACCGGCCAGTCGTCCTCGGTCTCGATCGCAAACCTGTTGCCGGGCACGACCTATCATTTCGCCGTTTATGAATACAACGGGTTCTCCGTGCCCGTTTACAAATCAAGTGATCCGGCAACAGGGTCGGTGACCACGCTGGGCCCGCCAAGCGACCCGGCAACATCCGTATTCTTCACGGCACCTTCGGCTACCTCCGTGCGGATCAACTGGATCAACGGCACCGGGCAGAAGCGGCTGGTACTGGTCCGCGATGGCGGGCCGGTGAATGCCCTGCCGGTCAACAATAGCACGTATACGGCCAACACGTTTTTCGGATCGGGACAGGAGTTGGGCAATGGCAATTTTGTCGTGTTCAACGGGGTTGCCGACAACGTGACCATCAATAACCTGATGGCGGGTCATTCCTACCAGGTTGCCGTGTTCGAGTACAACCAGTTTGTAAGCGGTCCCGTTTACCTTACCAGCAGCCCGGCCGTCGGCACGTTTGCCGGCGCGGCACTGCCGGTTCGCCTCACGCGTTTTTCGGGAAAGATCGAAGGCGGGGCTGCGCTCCTCGAATGGACCACGCTGGAAGAAGCGAACAGTGGTTCCTTCATCGTTGAGCGGTCGGCTGACGGTCAGTCGTTCACGGCCCTTGGCTCGATCCAGGCAGCAGGCAACAGCACCGGTGCGCGCACCTATGCATTCCGGGATCCGAATGCGCCGGCACGCAGCTTCTATCGCCTCCGCATCGTGGACCGGGATGCACATATATCCTACAGTACCGTGCTGCATCTCGCAGGAGCATTAGGCGGCTTCGCGATCTACCCCTCGGTTACCCCTGGCTTGTTGCAGCTCAGCCTGCAGCAAGCCCGCCAGCAACCGGCCACCTTGCAGCTGCTGAACCTGCAGGGCCAGGTAATCCGTCAACGGGCCATCCTGTTGCAAAGCGGAAGCACCGTGCTCACTGAAGATGTGTCGGCGCTGCCTGCAGGGTCCTATATCATCCGCCTGCTTACAGGTTCGGAGTCACATAGCCAACGTTTCATCAGGCAATGAGTTCGCCCATAAATAAAGAGGTCCCGGCACTGCCGGGACCTCTTTATTTGTAAAACACGATCAGAATGTAAGTGCAATATTTACGCTGATGAAGAAGGCGCGGAACAGGCTTTGACGCAGATAGGTATTCACCGGTGCGCCCCGCAGCTGGTTGAAGGAATAGACGCCCTGGTCGTTCGGAGGCCCAAGCGGCGCAATGATGTAATCGGAGAACTCCTGTTTGGCGCCCAGCGTATAGGAAAGATCTGCGAAAACACTGAGGCGTTTGGCCAGCCGGTAGCCCGCTTTGATACCGGGAACCAGCGCAACACCATTGTTGGTTTCATGCGTACCCCCATAGACTTCGATCCGTGCCGACTGCTGAGGCGTGCCCTGGTAGCGGATCGTTTCGGTATAGGCGAATTCTTCCTGCGATACCGAGGCGTATCCAACGAGCAGGGAAGGCTGCAGGAAGTAACGGCCTTTTGCATAGACAGCCGATGGACCGATGAGATATTGGAATGCGTCCGGTTTTTTATCCTTTGCATAGCGATCGGGATTCAGTGGAACCGGCGACACCGTTCCGTTATCGTAGCGCAGCGTTTTAAGGCTGGCCGGCAGGGTGATCTCATGGGCGAAGCGGCTGTATTCGAGCCGGAGCTCGGCGCCGAGTTGCAGCTGTCCTTTGCCTAAGGTTGTTGGTTTGCCGATGCCCTGAAAATACCCGAAACGCATCGTGTTGCCGTTTTGGATCATCGAGTTCTCTTTCATGCCGGACGAGGGGAGCATGGCCCCGTATCCGACATAGACCTGTGCGCGGAATGGCTTCCAGGTTTCGGTCTGCTGGGCAAGTGCAGCGCCGCTGAACAGGAGTGCGGCGATGAGCAGTGGTTTATGCATACGCAAATATAGCCTCCGCCGGTTGGTCAAACGAAAAGAGCCACAGGTAGACTGTGGCTCTTTTTATCGGATCGTTGCGCTGTGCTTAGCTGCCCATGCGCTTCTTCAGGTTCTCGTCGATGGCATCCAGGAACTCTTCGGTGTAGAGATAGTCCTTGCCGTGTTCCGCCTTGCCTGGGTTGATCGTCAGGGCGAGGTCCTTGGTCATCTTGCCGCTTTCCACGGTCTCGATACAAACTTCTTCCAGTGCGTTGCAGAAGTCGATCAGCTCCTGGTTGTTATCGAGCTTGCCACGGAACGCGAGACCACGGGTCCAGGCGAAGATGGAGGCGATCGGGTTGGTCGATGTGGGCTTGCCTTTCTGGTGCTCGCGATAGTGGCGGGTCACGGTGCCGTGTGCAGCCTCAGCTTCCATGGTCTTGCCGTCGGGCGTTACCAGCACGGAGGTCATCAGGCCAAGTGAACCGAAGCCCTGGGCAACGGAATCGGACTGCACGTCGCCGTCGTAGTTCTTACAGGCCCAGATGAAGCCACCGTTCCATTTCATGGCGGAGGCCACCATGTCATCGATCAGGCGGTGCTCATAGGTGATGCCTGCATCTGCGAACTTCTGCGTGAATTCAGCATCGAACACTTCCTGGAAGATATCCTTGAAGCGGCCGTCGTATTTTTTGAGGATGGTATTCTTGGTGCTGAGGTAGAGCGGCCATCCCTTGGTCAGCGCCATGTTCATACAGCTGCGCGCAAAGCCGCGGATGGACTCGTCGGTGTTGTACATGGCCAGGGCCACGCCACCTTCACCGGAGTAATTGTATACTTCAAATTCCTGCTTTTCGCCATTATCACCTTCAAAGGTGATCTTGAGCTTGCCCTTGCCTTTCACCACGAAGTCGGTAGCGCGGTACTGGTCGCCGAACGCGTGACGGCCAACCACGATGGGCTTGTCCCAGGTGGTCACCAGGCGGGGGATATTGCGGATCACGATGGGCTCGCGGAACACGGTGCCGTCGAGGATGTTGCGGATGGTGCCGTTGGGGATCTTCCACATCTGCTTCAGGCTGAATTCCTGCACACGGGCCTCGTCGGGCGTGATGGTGGCGCATTTGATACCTACGCCATATTGCTTGATCGCGTTCGCGGCATCGATCGTCACCTGGTCATTGGTCTGGTCGCGGTATTCCATGCCCAGGTCATAGTATTTGATATCCAGCTCGAGGTAGGGGAGGATGAGTTTGTCCTTGATAAATTTCCAGATGATCCGGGTCATTTCATCGCCATCCAGTTCGACCACCGGATTGGCAACTTTGATCTTGTTTGCCATGAATGAATGCAGTTTGGGTGTAAATAATCGGCAAAACTAAGGTTTTATAGGTCCGGAAATAGTGCAATCTTTGTGCTGCCACCGGCTTTACAGCCAACGAAATACAAGCAATCATGGACAGCATCCGGTCCTTTTACCTGTTTCTCCGAAAGTTCGTCGACCTGAGCGAGGAGGAGTTCGAAACGCATATCCGCCCCCATCTCGAGGTGCGCCGGTTTGCGAAGAAAGAACTGCTCACCCGGTCGGGCGATGTGGAGGATCATCTCAACTGTATCTCCAGCGGGCTGGTACGCAAGTTCTATGTCAAGGGCAAGGAA
>CBHWDR010000106.1:0-8265 GCA_966112575.1 uncultured Chitinophagales bacterium | reverse complement strand
CTTCAACTTTTGATTGTAGTCTCCAGGTACCAAAACCGGAGGGCAAACTTACGCCAAACCGGGCAAAGCCTCCAGATTATTGACCTTCACGCCCATACAAACTTCGCAAACACGCGAACTCCGCGAACTATGCGAACTCTTGAACTTTTGAACCCTTGAACTTTTAAACCCTAAAGCTCCACCGTCCGTTCCGCCTCGGGGATCTTGGTCATGTTGTTTTTCTGGAGGATCTCCTTGGCGAGGTTGAGGTAGTTCATCGAGCCTTTGGAGTTGGCATCGTAGAGGATCACCGGCTTGCCCACCGAAGGCGCTTCCGAGAGACGGGCATTGCGATGGATGATGGTGGAGAAAACGAGGTCCTCGAAATGGCGGCGCACTTCCGCCACTACCTGGTTGCAGAGACGCAGGCGGCCGTCGTACATAGTCATCAGGATGCCTTCGATCAGCAGCTCGGTATTCAGGCGGCTCTGCACGATCTTGATCGTGTTCAGCAGCTTACCCAGACCTTCGAGGGCAAAGAATTCGCATTGTACGGGCACGATCACAGAATCGGCCGCGGTAAGGGCGTTCACGGTGATGAGTCCCAGCGAAGGCGAGCAGTCGATGATGATGAAATCGTAATCAGCTTTCACCGACTCGATCAGCTGCTTCAGCACGAGCTCGCGGTTGGGGTAATTGATCATCTCGATCTCGGCGCCCACCAGGTCGATATGCGAAGGGATGAGGTCGAGGTTGGGAATATCGGTCTTGAGGATCACGTCGCGCGCGCCGGCATTGTTCACCATGCAGTCGTAGAGGCTCTGGGTAACGTTCTGCAGGTCGAAGCCCACACCGGTGGTGGAGTTGGCCTGCGGATCGGCATCCACGAGCAGGGTGCGGTATTCGAGCACGGCAAAAGAGGCCGCCAGGTTAATAGCGGTGGTGGTTTTTCCGACTCCTCCTTTCTGGTTGGCTACGCCAATGATTCGCGACATGGATAATTGCTGGATTTAGAGTTCAATCGTTTCTCCGATGCCCGGAAGATAGAGATTCAGTCCGGCTTCGGAAAACGCCTTTTTCACTTTTTCGTGATCGATCTGGATATAGCCGAAGGTGTCGTAATGCACACCCACGATGTTCTGGCACTGGATCATTTCGGCAGCCTTGATGGCGTCTTCATAGCCCATGGTGAAATTGTCGCCGATCGGCAGCACGGCAAACTTCAGCCGCGCCCAGCGGGGGATCAGCTGCATGTCCATCGTCAGCGCCGTATCGCCGCTATAGTAAAAAGCACCTTCCGCCGCACTCACCACGAAGCCCATGGGGTTGGCCCCGTAGGATCCGTCGGGCATGGCCGAGGAATGCACCGCGTTGACACCTTTCACCGTGCCAAAATCGAATTTCCATTTGCCGCCCGTATTCATCGGGTGGAACTGCTCCACGCCCTGTCCATTCAGCCAGGCCGTTACTTCGTAAGCGCCGATGGCCGTAGTCCCGTTCTGCTTCGCCAGCTGCACTGCGTCGGCCACATGGTCGGCATGACCGTGGGAGAGCAGGATGTATTCCGCCCGGATTTCTTCCAGCCGGATGTTCTGAGCCAGCGGGTTGGGCGTGATGAAGGGGTCGAACAGGAGGCGATGCGCACCCGTTTCCACGAGGAAACAGGATTGTCCGTAGTACGTCAGCTTCATGTACAAATGGTTTAAAATCTGCCACTTGGACCGTCCCGGCGGGCCCGGCCAAAGAGGGTGCAAAAATACGGGATTAGGGGCAATCTCCCCTTAGCTTTGCGGCACTAAACCCGAATGCATGCGCAGCTCGCCCACATGGATCCTGTTTGCCGTCCTGATGTTGCTCCTGGATCTTTATGTGTTCCAGATCATCCGGAGCGTTTCCCACTCGGCCGGCCCCCGTGCCCGGTCGATCCTCTTCATCTCTTACTGGTCCATCTCCCTGCTGGCCATCGTTATCCTCTTCATTTTACCCTATCTCAACCTCGACGCTTATGCCCGTGGTTTCCGCAGCAAGGTCTTCGCCATCATCATCGGCATTTTCATCGCCAAGCTGGTGGCTTCGATCTTTTTCCTGGTGGATGACCTGCGGCGGGGGATCCAGTGGATCGCCGGCAAGCTGTTCTTCCGGCAAACGGAGGGAGAGGACGTGGGTGGTGGCGAGAACCGGATCTCGCGCTCGGCCTTTCTCAGCTGGCTCGGCCTGGGCGTAGGCGCTACGCTCTTCACCTCCCTGCTCTATGGGTTCAGCAACAAGTACAATTACAAGGTGAAAAAACTTAAGCTGGCCTATCCCAACCTGCCGGAAGCCTTCCGTGGGATGAAGATCGTGCAGCTCTCCGACATCCATTCCGGCTCCTTCACCGACCCGCAGGCCGTGCTTCGCGGCGTGGAAAAGGTCAACAGCCTGAACCCCGACCTCATCCTGTTCACCGGAGACCTGGTGAACAACGAGGCCCGGGAGATGAACGAATACACCGCCATCTTCAGCCAGCTCAAAGCGCCCATGGGCGTGTATTCGGTCTTGGGCAACCACGATTACGGCGACTACCTCTGGGGCCACAACCCCACCGGAGCGGCGGCGGTGGAGAAGCGACAGAACCTCGAAAGGTTGAAGCAGCTGCAGGCGGAGATGGGCTGGAAGCTGCTGCTCGATGAGCACGTGCCGCTGGAACGCAACGGGCAGCAGATCGCGCTCATCGGCATCCAGAACTGGAGCAACCTCAAGCGCTTCCCCAAGTACGGCGACCTGAAGAAAGCACATGCTGGCGCCGAAGCCTTCCCGTTCAAGATCCTGATGAGCCATGATCCCACCCATTGGGATGCCGAGGTGCGGACCGGCTTTCAGGATATCGATCTCATGCTGGCCGGCCATACCCATGGCATGCAGTTCGGAGTGGAGATCCCCTGGCTGCGCTGGAGCCCGGTGCAGTACGTCTACCGGCAATGGGCCGGCCTTTACGAAGAAGGTGCTCAGAAGCTCTATGTGAACCGGGGCTTTGGCTTTATCGGCTACCCCGGACGGGTGGGCATCCTGCCGGAGATCACGTTGATCGAGCTGGCTTGACATTGCTCTTGTCTTGTGGATGCGCCCTTGCGAACGGAGCAAGAGAAAGAACGCGGATATAACGGATCTAAGGGATTTGCACGGATGGTATTTCTTTGATCCGGAGCTGTTGGCGGGGTGCGACAGGTTTTTGTCACAAGGGCGTAGAGAACGGAACGCAAAGAGTTTTGTTTGGGTCGCCTTTGTGCTCGAGTCTTGCAGTTAAGGGGCAGCCGGTTCCTCTGTTTATCTCTCTACCGCTAAGGACGCGAAGGTGGGCACCAATGCCCACTGAATACAAGAGCTTCCGGGCTTGAGGCACACCTCTCCTTCGTTAAGCAGGATGTACTTCTTCCCGCCCAGGCGGGAACCTCTTTGCGTCCCTCCGCGCTCAGGGTGATAAACAGAAAGTATGGTCAACCTCCCCAAAAGCCTCTACTTCTTTAGGCGACCGGTACAAAAGTCTTTGCGTTTTGCTTCGCTCGCAATGACGGCTACCAAAGGAAGAAAAGAAGGCACGAACCATCAACAAGAACATATCCGTGTGAATCCGTTCTATCCATTTAAATCCGTGTTCTTTCTCTCCCTGAAGCAGTCCAAGGCAAAGATCCCCCAACGGTCAACCCCCTCATTTCCCCTTCCGTTAAACTTTTTTACCTTTCGCCGGTCACAGGCGCTGACCCGGATGAGAACCATAACCCACCGCATGAACGGCAAACAACCTTTTCTCGTGCTGATCGGCATCCTGCTGACCCTTTTTTCTGCTGCCCAGAAGCCGCAGAAGGAAGTGGTGGACACGAGTTTCCTGGATGAAGACTACGACCTGCTGTTCAATGAGCTGGACGCCCTCCTGGATTCCATCACCGCGCCACGGAGCTTTACCGTATTCAGCGTCGGCGCCGGGAACAGTTTTCTGAACACCCAATCGAAGATTGCCTTCGAATTGCAGACCGACCGGCGCGTTACCTATTCGCCCTCGATCGCACATTTTGCCCGGCAGGGCTGGGGCCTCGGCGCTACGGCCATGATCGTCAACGACGGCGAGAACATCAACCCCTACCAGCTTTCGCTCACCGGTTCTTATGATTATCTCCGCAACCGGAAGTTCATCACGGGAATTGCGCTCACCCATTTTTTTACCCGCGACTCCACGCCCTTCTATACCTCGCCGCTGAAGAATGAAGCCTATCTCTATTTCACTTACAAAGGTTTCTGGCTCAAGCCTACGGTAGCCGCTTCCTATGGATGGGGATCGCGGTCAGACTACCGCGAAGAGCAGGAAGAGATCCGCCTTAACCTCCTGCTTGCCGGAAGGGGCTTCACCCGGATCAACACCACCGAGAAGGTGAACGACTTTAACCTGATCACTTCCATACGCCACGACTTCTACTGGATGGAAGTGCTGGGTAAAAAAGATTATGTGCGGTTCACGCCCCAGCTGGTGTTCACCAGCGGCACGCAGAAGTTCGGCTTCAACCAGAGCAGCAGCTCGTATGCCACCCTTCCGCGCAATGGCGCCAACGTACTTTATTCCAGCGACCAGGTGCAGCTCGACGACCAGCTTTATTTTCAGCCGCTCTCGCTTTCCTCCTACGTGAAGGCAGAGTACTCGAAAGGCAAGTTCTTCGTTCAGCCCCAGCTGATCTTCGATTATTATTTCCCGGCGGCAGATAAGAAATTCATCACCGCCTTCGTTATGAATGCGGGACTCATCTTCTGATCGCCCGACTGCCAAAATTAATTTTCCAACTGCTTAGGGGTAAAGGATGACACGGTTGTTATCCGTTAACGGTTAACCGTCAACGGTCAACTGTTAACCGTTAACATTCTCCTGTTTGGATTTTGTTTAACAGGAGGGAAAACGGGGCGGCATTAATCTTGACACATCGATTTAAATCTAGCATATGAAAGCAAAACTCACCATTCTCTTCGCCTGCATCCTCCTCTCCACCGCAGGCATGGCGCAATTTCGGTTAGGCATCAAGGGTGGTGCCAATATCACCAAGGTGGACGGCAAGGCCTTCCGCGATGAATTCAAGTATGGCTATCACCTCGGCGGTTTCGCGGAGATCGGGCTGGGCGGGAAGTTCAGCGTGCAGCCGGAAGTGCTCTGGAACCAGTACCAGACCCGGGTGGACAGCTCATTCAAGAATGTGTACCAGGACGCGACCAGCTTCTCCAACTACAAAGACGTGAAGCTCGATTACCTGACCATTCCCCTCTTGCTGAACTATAAAGTGGGTTCCCTGCTCACCCTGCAGGCCGGTCCCCAGTACGGCATCCTCATCAACCAGAGCCAGAACCTCATCGAGAACGGCAAGGACGCCTTCAAGGACGGAGAATTCTCCATGGTGGGCGGCGCTGTCATTAATATCAGCAAGCTGCGCCTTACCGGCCGTTACCTCGTAGGCCTCAATAATATTTCCGACATATCGGACCAGAACAAATGGAAAAACCAGGGCTTCCAGCTCTCCGTTGGACTTGCCTTCTAAGCTTTTCAGTTTTGACAAGGAGCAGGGGCCTGGCGATCGCCGGCCCCTTTTCGTTGGTGGAACCGCAACAAACTGCCAACTCGTTGTATTTTTGCCGACTTAACTGTATACAGTGACATTCAAGAACCAGGAAGAAGAAATGGATTTCATGCCGATCATGCCGCTCAACGAAGCCGGGGATGATCCGAATGAAAAGATCGATATACCCGAGGAGATCGCCTTGTTACCCCTGCGCAACACCGTGCTTTTCCCCGGCGTGGTTCTTCCCATTACCGTGGGCCGCGACAAGAGTCTCCGCGCCGTGAATGAAGCCTATGCGAAAGACCGGCTGATCGGAGTGGTGGCGCAGAAAGATCCTGCTGTGGAAGATCCCACGGCCAAAGACCTGGAAGACATCGGCACGGTGGCCCGCATCGTGAAGCAGATCAAAATGCCCGATGGCGGCACGACCATCATCATCCAGGGCAAGAGCCGGTTTTCGATCGCGCAGGTAGTGACGGAAGATCCCTATTTCCGTGCCCGTATCGGGCTGGTCGAAGAAGGAGAGGCGCCAACCGACCCCGATTTCCAGGCCTATGTTTCCAACATCAAGGACCTCGCAACGGAGATCATCCAGCTTTCCCCTAACCTGCCCAGCGAAGCTTCGGTGATCCTCCGCAATATCGAGAGCCCGGCCTTCCTCATCCATTTCGTTTCGAGCAATCTCACCATCGATATCCGCGAGAAGCAGAAGCTGCTCGAGATGGAGAATATTCGGGAGCGTGCCGACCTGCTCATGCAGTTCCTGCAGAAAGAGCTGCAGTTCGCCGAGCTGAAGAACAAGGTCACCAACAAGACCCGCGCGGAGATCGACAAGCAGCAGCGCGAATACTTCCTGCAGCAACAGCTCAAGAGCATCAAGGAAGAGCTGGGCGGAGACCCGAATGAGCTGGAGAAAAAAGAATTGCAGAAGCGCGCCGAAGGCAAGAAGTGGCCCGAGGCCGCAAGGGAGGCCTTCCGCAAGGGCATTGAGAAGCTCGAGCGCATGCATCCGAGCACGCCCGATTACTCGGTGGTCTACAACCACCTCGACCTGATGCTGGACCTTCCCTGGGAAGATTATACCGAAGACGTTTACGACCTCGATAAAGCCAAGGAGATCCTCGATCATGATCACTACGGCATGCATAAGATCAAGGAGCGGATCCTCGAATACCTGGCCGTGCTGAAGCTGAAGGGGGATATGAAAAGTCCCATCCTCTGCTTTTATGGTCCTCCCGGCATTGGCAAGACCTCGCTGGGAAGAAGCATCGCCAATGCGATCGGTCGCAAATATGTGCGGCTTTCGCTGGGTGGCATACACGATGAATCCGAGATCCGCGGCCACCGGAAAACCTATATCGGCGCCATGCCCGGCAGGATCATCCAGAACATCCGCAAGGTGAAGTCCTCCAACCCGGTGATGATCCTCGACGAGATCGACAAGGTGAGCGCCGACTTCCGTGGCGACCCGAGCAGCGCCCTGCTGGAAGTGCTGGACCCCGAGCAGAACAACTCATTTTACGACAACTACCTCGAGCAGGAATACGACCTGAGTAAAGTGCTCTTCATCGCCACGGCCAACAACCTGCAGACGATCCAGCCTGCCTTGCGCGACCGCCTCGAGATCATTGAGCTCAGCGGCTATGCCGTAGAGGAGAAGATCGAGATCGCCAAGCGCCACCTTATTCCCAAGCAGCGGGAAGCGCATGGACTGAAGAACTCCAAGTTCAAGATCAGCGATAAGGTGCTCGAGCGCATCATCCAGGAGTATTCCCGGGAGAGCGGCGTGCGGGAGCTCGACCGCCACCTGGCGGCGATCATGCGCAACCAGGCGCGCCAGCTGGCCATGAAGGGCAAGCTGAAAGCTTCCCTGACCATCGAAGACGTAGAGCGCATCCTCGGCCGCCCGCGATACAGCAATGAATTATATAAATCGGCGCCCATCCCGGGTGTGGCGGTCGGACTGGCCTATACCTATGTCGGCGGCGATATCCTCTTCATCGAAGCGGCTTTATCGGACGGCAAGCCCGACCTCCGCCTGACCGGCAACCTGGGTGACGTGATGAAGGAAAGTGCGGTTACGGCTCTCTCGTATCTGAGCTCGAATGCCCGAAAGCTGGGCATCGATCCTACGCTGATCGAAAAGAAGACGGTGCACATCCACGTGCCCGAAGGCGCCGTTCCCAAGGATGGCCCTTCTGCCGGCGTAACCATGCTCACGGCCCTGGCCTCGGCTTTCACCGGCCGTAAAGTGCGTCCCTACCTCGGCATGACGGGCGAGATCACGCTGCGCGGACAGGTGCTGCCCGTGGGCGGCATCAAGGAGAAAGTACTCGCGGCGAAGCGCGCCGGACTGAAAGAGCTCATTCTTTGCTGGGTGAACGAGAAGGACGTACAGGACATCAACCCCGATTACATCAAGGGCGTGAAGTTTCACTACGTGCGCACGATGAACCAGGTGATCGAGCTGGCGCTGGCAGAGTAGGGAATGAGCGAATTCGAGAATTCGAAAATGAGCTAATGGGTTTCTGTCTTAAAGGTTGCCTGACTGCTTACTGGCTAGATCCAATAATCGGTTAGGGGAGCTTCACCTCAACATTCCTTGTTCTATATTCTTTATTCGATATTTTCGAGCTCCTTGCGGCTTCCCGTCACGATACTGCTTATTCTCGCCTGCACGGCTGCCCGCGCTCAGACGCTCGGTGGCAATGCCGTT
>CBHWDR010000105.1:0-8267 GCA_966112575.1 uncultured Chitinophagales bacterium | reverse complement strand
AAGAAGAGATCAACAAGACCATCCGCAATGTGTCTTCCTTCAACGACCAGATCACGATCCTTATCGCGCACCGCCTGTCGACCATCATGCATGCCGACCGCATCTACGTGCTCGAGAAGGGCGTGGTGGTGGAAACCGGGCGGCACGATCAGCTCCTGGCCGACAAGGGCCTCTATTACGCCATGTGGCGTCAGCAGATCGGCGAGCGCCATTGATCTAACGCACTTTCAGCATTGAACGGACCTGTTGCACGGGTCCGTTTTGCAATCGGGCATAGTACACGCCGGAGGGCAGGGCCATGCTGTCGAAGGGAACCGTATAGGTACCGGCCGCGGGATAGTCGCGGTCCACAAGCGTACGCACCACCTGTCCTAGGTTGTTGATCACCTGCACCAGAGTATGTCCGCCTTTCGTGGTAAACGTGATCGTGGTGGAAGCATTGAAGGGGTTGGGGTAATTCGAGACCAGGGTATCGCCCGAGGTGGAAGGCGGCGGCGCACAGCCCACGCTCTTCACAAGGCCGAGCTGCTGGTAATTGTTCATCATCACCATCTGCAGGTCCGTCTCCTTCACGCAAAACCAGTTCTGGAGAATGGAGGCATACACGCTGCGGAAATCATACTGGAAAGGAATATTGTCGTTGGTCGTTACCGTAGTGGGAATGGTGGGGTTAGCCCCGTAAACGCCGGTATTCACATGTTTGCCAAAGAGAAACATCGGCGCCGCTGCGCCATGGTCGGTACCACCGCTTGCATTGGATTTGATGCGGCGGCCGAACTCCGAGTAGGTCATGCCCAGCACGCGATCCTGCACACCAAGGTACTGCAGGTCATCCATGAAGGCCTTGATGGCTTCCGATACATTGCGCAGGAGGTTGGCATGCGTGCCGGTGGTGGTATCTGCTGCCTGGGCCTGGAGCGAATGGGTATCGAAGGAACCATAGCTGACCATGTACATCCTTGTTTTCAGTCCTCCTTTGATCAGCCGCGCCACGATCTTCAGCTGGTCGGCCAGCGAGTTGGCCGCAGGGTATGCGTTCTGCTGGGTCACGGATGTGGCAGCGGTTTTCACCCGTTGCGCATACTGGTTGGTCTGGTTGGCCACATCGCGTATATAGGAAAGCTCGTAGCCCATGTAGTTCGATGGCGCCGGGTCGGGCACGCCGTTGACGAAATTGTAGAAGCTCGTTGGGTCGGTGATGCTCATGCCCATGTTCACCACCGGTCCCTGGCAGGTAAGCGTGGTGGAGGAACCGATCTGGATCGCGAGCGGATCGGGCATGGTGTTGTTCGGATAACCCGTAGGGTAGTTGGGGAACTCCACGTTCAGGTAGCGACCGGCCCAGCCGGAGTTGATCACCGTGTTGGCATCGGAAGCGCTTTGCCAGATATCCGTTGCCCGGAAATGCGAGAAGTTGGGCGTGGGATAACCCACGGCCTGCACCACTGCCATTTTCCCTTCATTGTACAAGGCCTGCATGCCGGTCATGGAAGGATGCAGCCCGGTGGCGGAAACGCCGGTCAGGGGCAGGATCCGGTTCTCTGGGATCGCAATATTGCTGCGGGCATTGAGATAGGCGCCGTAGTTGGCGATCGGGATCACCGTATTCAATCCATCATTGCCACCCGTCAGCTGCACGATCACCAGCACGTGGTCCGTGTCCACCGGTGGCAGGAAAAAAGCATCGGTGAGCGAGCTCTGTCCGGTAAAGGCCCGAACGGCATAGCCATTGAGCAGCCCGGGCAGCAGCGTGGCCGCCGGAAGGGATCTTTTGAGGAAGGATCTTCTTTTCATATCGGTGGTTATGAAAGCTGGTACTCGGCCAGGCTGGTGAGGTATTGATAGAGCGTTTTCAGGCGGCTGTTGACGATGTTGTAATTGGTGGTGTTGGCCGGGTTGGCGAGGTAGAGGCTCCAGGCATCGGTCCAGTAATGATCCTGCGTTTGGTTGCTGAGCAGGATCTGCTGCTTGATCGATTGCTTCGTGGTTACGGAAAGGGGCACCCGGAAGATCACTTTGATCGCTTCATCGATCAGGGCATTGGGGTCGGAGGCATTGGGCAGGGTGCGGGTAAAGGCCACGGCATCAACGATGATCTTTTTGCCGTTGCGCGTATAGCCATTGAGCACCATGGTGTCGGTGAAGCGGTTGCGCTTGGGCAGCGTGTCGGCATTGATCCAGATCTCGTGGAACTGGGGCGCCTGGTAGTAGGCCGGCCAGCCCGACACATTTGGCGGGTCGCCGATATTCTGGCCCATGGAGGTCATCCAGTTATAAACATAGCTCCACATCCCGTAGGCATTCGCATAATCGGCTGCATCGGGGAAGACGACATCAAACTCGCGAAGAGCGCCGATCACTTCATCACAGGGACTCTTGATCAGGCAGCCCTGGTTCATCACGTCAAAGAAATGCTCGCTCTTGAACAGCGTGGCCAGCACGGGCCTGATCTCCCAGTTGGACGAGCGGAAGAGCTGGGCCAGGGGCTGGATCACATTGGATTCAGTGGCCGCATCGATCTTGTAATAAACAAACCAGCGATAGAGTTTGCGCACGATGTTGGCCTCCACATGATTCTTGGTGAAGAGCATCGTAATGAGGTCATCAGTCTCCTGGGCGCCTGCGGCGCCGGTGCGGCCCGTGATGGTGGCCCCATTATAAAAAGAAGAGAACTGCTTGCTGGTACTGTCGTGGCGCGTCGGGTCGAAATACGATTGGAAGGTCGTGCCGTTGATCCGCCATCCGGTCAGCACTTTCGCCGCTTTCTTCACATCATCTTCGGTGTAGGGCGCAAGGTTCGTGACGGGATCCTTGCCAATGGTAAAGAGTTCCTGGAGCTCACGGGCATAGTTCTCGTCGGGCGCTGTATTGGTATTGAGGTAGCCGTTCAGGTAACGCAGCATCCCGGCATCGATCGTCACGGCTTTGATAAGGTTCCGGAAGTTGCCCAGGGCATTCTGGCGAAGCAGGTTGTGGTGCCCATAAACATAGTGCGCCGTGCCGATGTCGTTGGTCTCAGTACCAAAATGGTTCGACCAGAACAGCGTCATCTTCTCCCGGATGCTGCGGTCCTGGTTGAGCAGCACACCGGTCCACCACTTCTTGAAAGACGAGCGGCGCAGGCTGTTCAGCGTGCCATCATTGGTTGGATCGTTCACCCAGGTCTGCCCGGCGGCCACGGTCGGGTCGGTAACAGTGCCGCTGTTGTAATCGTTGACGGGCGGTGCGGGCAGGGCCGCAACCGGGTTGACCAGCTCATCCACCGCCTGGGCTACGCTCCGGGTGAGGAAATACTGGATGTCGGCTCTTTTTGAACCAAACATCGTGCGCTTGAGCAGGTGCTGCACTTCATTGGCCGTCCAGGGGCCACCATAGGGCATTAGTCCCGATTCAACCCGGAATCCCGGGGCTTTGCGCGCGGGGCGCTTGCGTGCGGTGAGGAAGTCGCGACGGTCCATAAGCAGGGTTTCCGTTTTTCTAAATTTAATCGAATTATCTGGTGTTTTTACCCCATACGGGTAAGGTTCCGGGCTGCAATGCAAGGATCGCTGTTGCCGGTCATCTGTTTCTGAATGGTTCTGAGGGAAGTAGTTTAATGGCGCGGGTATTACAAAATAAGAAAAAGGCCCGGATTTGAAACCCAGGCCTTTTTCATTTTTATTCCTCCGACTTCGCCCATACGCGGTCGGGGCGGCTTTATTCGATATTCTCCAGGATGCCTGCGATCCCTTGTCCGCCACCTACGCAGGCCGTGACCATCGAGTATTTTTTGCCGAGGCGCTTGGCATCGTGCAGGGTCTGGATGGTGAGCTTGGCGCCGGTGCAGCCGAGGGGATGGCCGAGGGCGATGGCTCCACCATTGATGTTCACGGTTTCGGGGTCGAGGCCTGCTTCGCGGATCACGGCAATGGCCTGTGAGGCGAAGGCTACATTGAGCTCCACCAGGTCGATCTGGCCCAGGCTCATGTTGGCCTGCTTCAGTGCCTTGGGAATGGCGGCCACGGGGCCGATGCCCATGATGCGCGGATCCACGCCAGCCGATGCACAGGCCACAAGGCGGCCGATCGGTTTCAGTCCCAGTTCTTTTACCATGCGTTCACTCATCACGATCACAAAGGCGGCGCCGTCGGAGGTCTGCGAGGAGTTGCCGGCCGTGACCACGCCACCCGCGGCAAACACCGGCTTCAGTTTGGCCAGGGCCTCTTTGGAGGTGTCGGCACGCGGCCCTTCATCGGTATCCACGGTGAAGCTGCGCTTCTGTTTCTTGCTCTTTTCATCGAGATAGACCTCGTCCACCTGCATCGGGAGAATGCCGGGTTTGAAATGGCCGTTCTCGATGGCCTGGAGCGCTTTGCGGTGCGAGTTGTAGGAGAACTCGTCCTGGTCGTCACGGCTCACTTTATAGTCTTTGGCCACCGCTTCGGCGGTCAGGCCCATGCTGAGGTAATAGTCCGGGTTGTCGGATGCGATCGCGAAGGAAGGAACGGTCTTCCAGCCCGCTGTTGGCACCATGCTCATGCTTTCGGTGCCGCCGGCGATGATGCAGTCGGCCATGCCCATGCGGATCTTGGCGGTGGCGATGGCGATGGTTTCCAGGCCGGAGGCGCAGTAGCGATTCACGGTCACACCCGGCGCATCGAAGCCCACGGCGCGGGCCGCGATGATGCGGGCTACCTGGAGCCCCTGTTCGGCTTCGGGAACAGCATTGCCCACGATCACGTCGTCGATCTGCCTGGGATCGAGTTGCGGCACGGAGGCCAGCAGTCCCTTGATCAGGTCGATCGCCAGGTCGTCGGGGCGATAGAAGCGGAATCCTCCGCGCTTGGACTTGGTTACCGCGGTGCGGTAGCCAGCCACGATATATGCTTCCTGCATGGTTATCTTGTTTGAAATAAAATTAGGAAATATATTGGTTGTTTAAGCAACTAATTCCGCCCGCCTATCTTCGCGTCCCAACATGTATTCCTTACTTCGCCGTCTGCTTTTCCTGCTGCCCGCAGAGACCGCGCATTACCTCTCAATGAACGCGCTCCGCACCATTTGCAGCCTTGCTCCCCTGCGTCGGCTCATCGCTGCGCAATTCACTGTTCAGGACAAAAAACTGGAACGCCGGTTTTTCGGCTTGTCATTCCGCAACCCGGTAGGACTGGGAGCCGGCTTCGACAAGAACGCCCGTTACCTGCGGGAGCTGGATACACTGGGATTCGGATTTGTGGAGATCGGTACGGTAACGCCCCGTCCACAGGAAGGCAATGAAAAGCCCCGCCTCTTCCGCCTGCCCAAAGACTCGGCCCTGATCAACCGCATGGGCTTCAACAATGACGGGGTGGAAGTGATCGCCGCCCGTTTGAAATCATGGAGGAAGAAAGAAAACAGACGGACCGCGGATGGGCATTTCCTGATCGGCGGCAATATCGGCAAGAACAAGGTGACGCCCAATGAAGACGCCTGGAAAGATTACGAGATCTGCTTTCGCGCCCTGCATCCCTACGTGGATTTCTTCGTGGTGAATGTGAGTTCGCCCAATACACCCGGACTGCGGGCCCTGCAGGAGAAGGATGCCCTCAAGAAGATCCTGAGCCATCTGCAAGAGCTGGATGCGGCCATGGAAGTCCATCGTCCCATCCTGCTGAAGATCGCCCCCGACCTTACCAGTGAGCAACTCGACGACGTAGTGGCCCTGGCACAGGAGATCCGCCTCGCCGGCATCGTGGCCACGAATACCACGATCGCACGAACCGGTTTGCGCACGGCCCGGGAAGAGGTCGATGCGATCGGTGCCGGCGGACTGAGCGGTGCCCCGGTGCGTGCCCGCGCCACAGAGGTGGTCCGGTATCTGCATCAGCGCACCGGCGGTCTTGTGCCGGTGATCGCCAGCGGCGGCATCTTTACAGGCGCCGACGCAAAAGAGAAGATGGAAGCCGGAGGAAGCCTGGTGGAGGTCTGGACCGGCTTTATTTATGAGGGTCCTGCGATCGTGAAAAGAATTTGCCGCAGCCTCTCGAAAACCTGATTTATTTGCACGCCATATGGAACATTTATTGACAACCGAGAGTATTATCAGCTTTATCGTTCTTGTGATCCTGGAGGTGGTGCTGGGGATCGACAACGTGATCTTCGTGAGCATCATCATCAACCGCCTGAAGAAAGACAGTCATGCACGGGCCCGGCGCATGTGGATGATCATCGGCATCATCACCCGCAGCCTGCTGCTGATGGGACTGAGCTGGCTGCTCTCACAAAAAGGCAAGGCCCTCTTCCATATCGGCGGCAAGGGCTTCGACCTGGCCAGCCTGGTGATGCTGCTCGGTGGCCTCTTCCTCATCTATAAGTCGGTCAAGGAGATCCACGCCAAGCTGGAAGGCGAGGACCCGGAAGCGCATCTGGCGGCACCGCAATACCTGCCTTTCGGGAAGGCGATCGTGCAGATCGTGCTGATCGACATGGTCTTCTCTTTCGATAGTGTGATCACGGCCGGCGGTACCGCCAAGCATGTGGAGATCATGATCGCGGCAGTGATCATCGCCATGATCATCATGTTCCTGTTCTCGCCCAGGATCGCCGGTTTCATTCACAAGCACCCGACGCTGAAGATGCTGGCGCTTTCTTTCCTCGTGATGATCGGCCTCAGCCTCGTGATCGAAGGCTGGGACTCCGACCAGGCGCATGATCTTCACCTGAAAAATTATATCTACTTCGGTATGGCCTTCTCCTTCATCGTGGAGCTGCTCAATATGGGCATGCGCAAGCGGATGAAGAAGCCGGTAGAGCTGCGCGGTCCGCACCTGCGCGAAGCGGCCGACGGAGATACGGCACATTGAATAAAAAAGGAGTTGCCCGGCAACTCCTTTTTTATTTTGTAGAAAGACAAAGCACCACGGCCGCTGTCATCCCTGCTGTTTCGGTACGTAAACGGGTAGCGCCCAAGGCCACCGCTTCAAAGCCGCACTGCAGGGCGGCGTTGATCTCCGCCGGCGTGAAGTCGCCTTCGGGCCCGATGAGGATGAGCGATGAAGTGGAAGGTTTTGTGGCTTCGGAATAGAGGTCTTTCTTCTGCTCCGGCAGGCAATGCGCGATATAGCGGCGTTCCGCTTTTTCTTTAAGGGCCTGGTGAAAGGGAATTGGCTCGTGGAGCACCGGAAGCCAGCATTGTTGTGATTGCAACAGGGCGGATACGAGGATGCCCTGCAGGCGGTCGTGACGGAACTTTTCTTTTTCCGTGCGTTCACAGATAAGAGGAAGGATCTCCGATACGCCGAGCTCCATCGCTTTTTCAAGGAACCATTCGAAGCGGGCCGCATTCTTCACCAGGGAGATGCCGATCGAAACGCGGTGTGCTTTCACCTGCTCGTGCTCCCGCTCCACCAGCTGCACGGTGCAACGCTTGCGGTTGTCATCCACAATGCGCGCCCGCGCTTTGTGTCCCTTCCCATCGGTCAGCATCAGCTCTTCGTCGCGCGTCATGCGTAAAACGCTCACCACATGCTTCGACGTGTCCTCGTCCAGTGTTATCACGTCCTGTTCCAGGTTGGGAATAAAGAAATAGGGAAGGGCCATAAAGCGAATTTACAATCTCTGATCGCTGGTCAGTTTATCTCTGATCGCTGATGTGAAGATCGCTGATCTAGAAGAAAGGTCGAAGAGCCATAGCATCTTCGACCTTGTATCAAATCAGCGATCCAAAAATCAGCGATCAGCGATCTAGAACGGGTCTTCGTCATCGGGCATGTTGTTCATCCTGCTGCTTGTCTGGATGAACATGCGCGCGCCGCCATTGCCGTCGTCGCCGGAGATGGGCTTGAAGTTCGATGGCAAGCTGAAATTACCAAAGCCGCCATTGTCGTCCCACTCCACGAATTTCTGGATATGCAGGAGGGCTTTCAGCTTGATCGTTTCGAGCGAACCGTTCCGGTGCTTGGCGATCCGCACGTGGGTCTCGCCCTTATTGGAATCGCCCATTTCATCCTGGGTGATATCGTAGTATTCGGGACGGTAGAGGAACATCACCATATCGGCATCCTGTTCGATGGCACCCGATTCGCGAAGGTCGGAGAGCTGGGGCATCTTGTTGCCGTCTTTCCGCTTCTCCACTTCCCGGCTTAGCTGGGAAAGCGCGATGATCGGTACCTGGAGTTCCTTGGCGAGGCCCTTCAGACCGCGGGAGATGGTCGAGATCTCCTGTTCACGGTTGGAGTTGCGGTCGCCGGTGCCGCTCATCAGCTGCAGGTAGTCGATGATGATCAGTCCGAGGTTGCCGTTGTTCTTCA
>CBHWDR010000104.1:0-8276 GCA_966112575.1 uncultured Chitinophagales bacterium | reverse complement strand
TGTAGTAATGCCAGAAGATCATGGTGGCGATGGAGCGATAGGGTTTCCAGCGTTCTGAAATTGCCAGCAGGTCTTCCTTCGTTGCCTGGGGCAGGTTCTTTTTCATGCGGATGGCGTTCACCAGCGCCAGGTCGCCGATGGGAAAGATGTCGGTTCGCTGCAGCGCGTGCAGGAGGTATATATCGATGGTCCAGTTACCGATGCCCTTGAGCTGGATCAGCTGCGAACGGACGTCCGCGTCCTCCATCCGCTCGAATTTTTTCAGATCAACTTCTTTCGACAGGATAGCTTCCGCCAGGATGCGCGTGTAGCGGATCTTCTGGCGCGTAAGCGTGCAGGCGCGCAGCTCTTCGTCGGTAAGCGCCAGCAGGTTCCGGGGTGTTATGCGAATCGCCGCCTTCAGTTTTTTGTAGGTGGCATAAGCCGAAGCGAGGGATACCTGCTGCTCAAGGATCGTCAGAACCAGTGTTTCGAACGTGTTTGGCCGGATCCAGAGCGGCGGATAGTCGTATTCATGAAGGATGGCCTTCAGGTCGGGATCGGTGTCGGCCACTGTGTTGCAAAGCGTTTCCAGGTTATTAGCTGTATAGGTCAGCATAGTTCATTCCGGCCCTGCCGGCTAAGGGCAACGCCTATGACGGCGTTTCGTTCAATGGCATTTAAAATAATCGAAGGCTTCGCGGCAGTCGAGGCAGCGGTACATGGCTTTGCAAGCCGTGGAGCCGAACTGGCTGATCAGTTCCGTATGGTGTGCGCCGCAGTGAGGGCAGGAGACAGCTTCTTCACGGAACATCTCGTCGGTACAGAACTGCTGCTTCGGGTTGGGCGGTGCGATGCCGTAGGCGCGCAGCTTGGTTTTTCCTTCCTCGGTCATCCAGTCGGTAGTCCAGGCAGGGGAAAGCTGGTGTTTGATGGCGACGTTGCGGAAGCCTTTCTCGATCAGCTTCAGCCGGATGTCCATCGAGATCACATCCATGGCGGGACAACCCGAGTAGGTGGGCGTGATGGTAATGACGATGGCCTGCTGCCCTTCATCCGTTTTCGTTGCCTGCACATCGCGTACAATGCCGAGATCGAGGATGGAAAGCACGGGCACCTCGGGATCCTTCACTTCTTCAAGCAGGGTCCAGACCAGGCCTTCGGTTTCATTATGGATCTCGACGGGGATCATGTTTATCAGATAGCGCTTTGACCTACCAGGTTGCATTGGGAATGCTCCGCTGGAGGTGTTGCATCTCCGCCAGCAGGAAGCCCAAGTATTCGGTGTGCCGCCCTTCCTTGCCGCCACTCTGGAACCAGGTAGGTTCAGTTAGCGATCGTCCTTCTTCGAGCAACCGCGCTTCTGTGAGCACCTCGGTGAGTTTCTGGTACCAGGCAGTTTTCAGGGAAGCCACATCCATCCCTGCTTCCACTTCATCATTCAGCGTTTGGAAAAGTTCGCCGGTGAAGGGCCAGAGCTCCGTGAAAGCGGTGCGGATCCGCTGGTGGCTTTCCTCGGTGCCATCACCCAGGCGGATCACCCATTCGGCACTCCAGCGTAGATGGTAAGCGACTTCCTTCACGGCTTTTTCGGCAACGCCGCGAAGCGCTTCTGCTTCGTGTTTCAGCAATTCGGTATACAGCAGGTGCTGGTAGGCGCTGAAGAAGAACTGCCGCAGCACGGTATAGGCCCAGTCGCCGCGGGGCAGCTCCACGAGGAGGTGGTTGCGGTACTGGTGCTCGTCGCGCAGGAAAGCGAGATCGTCTTCCAGCAGTTCGCGACCGAAGCTCTTCCAGGTACGGGGGATCAGCGCATCCACCGAAGCTTTGTCGGCTTCGGAGAAGGCCTCGTATTGCTCGGCGGCAAATTGGTAGAGCGGCCTCGCCTGCCCGAGGCAATCCAGCGCAATATTGGTGATCGCGATATCCTGTTCCAGCACGGGCCCGTGCCCGGTCCATTCGGCATTGCGTTGCCCGAGGATCAGCGCGTCATCGGCGAGGTGGAGGGTGTATTGGAAGAGTGCGGTGCTCATGTTCAATTATTAATGAGATCTTACTTCGATCAAGAAGGGGAAGAAAAAGAACACGAATCAATTCAATCAAACGGATTCGCGCGAATTTTTTCTATTCGTTTGATCCGTGTTCTTTCTCTGAATCACATGTGTTTCACCTCATCCGGCAAATCATAAAACGTCGGATGCCGGTACACTTTATCGTTCGCGGGTTCGTAGAAGCTCTCGGCCTCGTCGGGATTGGAGGCGTGGATGTATTTGCTTTCGACCACCCAGATGCTCACGCCTTCCTGGCGGCGGGTGTAGACGTCGCGGGCATTCTCGATGGCCATGGCAGCGTCGGCGGCATGAAGGGAGCCCACATGTTTGTGGTCGAGGCCCTGCTTGCTGCGGATGAATACTTCCCAGAGCGGCCATTCATGTTTGGAGACGGTACCCGTGCTGCCGCCAGCCGGGGTTTCCTTGTCGCCGTAGTCGCCATAGCGCTGGATGCGGAATAAATTCATACGGTAAAATTTAGAAGCAATCGATGCTGCAAGTTACGAAGGAAGCCAGCTTCTTCTGGATATTAGCCCGATAAATACCAGCTTCCGGGTATTGGCATCGCCCGGCGGAGCGCGTTCTTTGGCGAAAGCTGTTTATGAGAACGATCGTTTTACTCCTCTTCATCGCGATCTCGCTGGGATCCGTTGCCCAGGGCCGGTTTCAGAAGAATATCGCGCTGCATTTCGGCGCAGCCGGCACCAATCAGAACTCCAAGGGACGGTTCTCCTGGGGCATTGGCGCGGAAGTGGGCCCGAACATCACCAAGGGCTTCGCCCTGCTGGCCAAGCCTACCCTGATGTCGCGCGGCTACAAGGGCGCCTATAAAGTAAGTGTTCTTTACCTCGATGTTCCCGTTGATCTCGAGTTCAACTGGAAGGCCGATTTCCTGGGCGATGACATCAACTGGTACCTGGCACTTGGCGCTTATGGCGGGGTTGCGCTGGCAGGCACGTACAAATCGGGCGAGCGCAAAAAGCTGAAATTCGGAGAAGGGCTTACCGATAACCGCTCGCCCGTCGACTATGGACTTCACGGGGCCTTCGGCTACATCGGACGGCGCGGGGGTAAACTGGGCGCGCAGCTCCAGGTGGGCATGAGGAATGTAGTGCCGGAAGCGCAGCAAACGACCTCACAGTCGTTAAAGCTGAACAACTTCACCTTCTACTTCACCATTCCGATCGCGAACGTAAAAAAATAGGGATCAGGCTACCTGTGCCTCTGCTGCCCTGCGGGATGCACGTTTTTCGGCATGCACCCTGGCGGCTTCGCGTACCCAGGCGCCTTCGTTCCAGGCGTTGCGCCGGGTATCGAGGCGCTGCTTGTTGCAGGGGCCATTGCCGCTCACCACGTTCCAAAACTCGCTCCAGTCGATCGTTCCGAAATCATAATGTCCGCGTTCGGCATTCCACTTCAGGTCGGCGTCGGGGAGGGTGCAGTTGAGCAGCTTCACCTGTTCGGCGATCATGTCTACGAAACGCTGGCGCAGCTCATCGTTGGAGAAGCGCTTGATCTTCCACTTCATGCTTTGCTCGGAGTGCTGCGACTCGGAGTCGTGCGGGCCGAACATCATCAGCGAAGGCCACCACCAGCGGTTGATGGCATCCTGGCACATGGCGCGCTGTTCTTCGTTGCCCTTGCTCAGCACAAGCAGGGTTTCGAAGCCCTGGCGCTGGTGGAACGATTCTTCCTTGCACACGCGGATCATGGCGCGGCTATAGGGGCCGTAGGAGGCGCGGCAGAGCGGTACCTGGTTCATGATGGCAGCGCCGTCTACGAGCCAGCCGATCGCACCCATGTCGGCCCAGGTGATGGTAGGATAGTTGAAAATAGAGGAGTACTTGGCCTTGCCACTGTGCAGCTGCTCGATCATCTCGTCGCGGGAAATGCCCAGGGTTTCGGCGGCGGAATAGAGATAGAGGCCGTGGCCGGCTTCGTCCTGCACCTTGGCGATGAGGATCTGCTTGCGTTTGAGCGAAGGGGCGCGGGAGATCCAGTTGCCTTCGGGCAACATGCCCACGATCTCGCTGTGCGCGTGCTGCGAGATCTGCCGGATCAGCGTCTGCCGATATTTCTCCGGCATCCAGTCCTTGGGCTCGATCCGCACTTCGGCATCCACTTTATCCTGGAAGATCTTCTCTAATTCCTGTACTGACATAGCAAACTTTATAGATTCCAAATTTACGGCAGGAAAGCCGTTCGCGCCAGGGGTTTAACAGGCGCGAGGTTCAAAAGTTTAAAAGTTTAAGAGTTCAAGAGTTGGCGCCGGGAATCCTCTTACAGCTTCGCTGTTTTAAGCTGTTAAAATTTTGAAACCCTGCTCTATGAATAGAAATAAGCAATCGTTTTGACGGCTGCAACGTTTAAACTTTTGAACCATTGAACTTTTGAACCCCCGAAGGGCTCATTTCTCGTCGAAGTCCACCACCACCCGCTCCGTCTTGGGATGGGCCTGGCAGGTGAGGATGAAGCCGGCGGCGACCTCATCGGGCTCGAGGCCCCAATTGACATCCATTTTTACCTCGCCTTCGCGAAGCCTGGCCTTGCAGGTGGTGCAAACACCGCCCTTGCAGGCGTACGGAAGATCGGCGCCCTGCTTCAAGGCCGCGTCGAGGATACTCTCGCCGCCGAAGGCAAGCGGGAAGTCGAAGGCCACGCCATCGAGCTTTACCTGTATGGTAGCCTGGGGACCTTCGTCGGTATGCGGCTGCTTTTCCGTCTTTACGGTCGAAGCTTTCTGGCCCGGCACGGTGAAGAGCTCGAAATGGATCTTGTCGGCCGGAACGCTCTTTGCGGTGAGGTAGCCCTGTACGCAGAAGATCATCTCCTCCGGTCCGCAGAGAAAGAACTCGTCGCAGGAGGGCAGGTCCAGCAGCCGGCCTGTGAGCAGCTCCAGCTTTTCGGTATCGATACGGCCACCGTTGAGCGGCGCGTCGGTCTTTTCCCGGCTCAGGATATGATAAATGCGGAAGCGGCTGAGGAAGCGGTCTTTCAGGGCTTCCAGTTCTTCGCGGAAGATGATCGAATTCTTGGTACGATTGCCGTACACCAGCGTGAAGCTGCTTCCGGGTTCGGTCAGGAGCGTGGTCTTGATCAGGGCCAGCACCGGCGTGATCCCGCTGCCGGCAACGAAGGCCACGTAATGCTTCTTCTGCTTCGGATCGAGTTCGGTGTAGAACTTCCCTACGGGTGGCATCACCTCGAGGGTTTCTCCTGCCTGCAGCGACTCGTTGGCCCAGCTGGAGAAGACGCCGCCTTCCACCTTCTTCACCGCTACCCGGAGTCGGCCATCCTGTGGCGCAGAGCAGATCGAATAGGTCCGGCGCACATCCTCGCCGGCAATGGTCTTGCGCACCGTAAGGCTCTGGCCGGCACGGAAGCGGAACTTGTCGGACAGGTGTTCGGGAACCTCGAATTCAATGGACACGCAGTCCTCGGTTTCCCGGTTGACTTTTTTTATACGTAGGGGGTGGAAGTGGATCATATAGCTGCGCGAAGGTAATGCGTGGTGCAGAACCTTGGGCTGATGCGGGTCAGCGGCACCTGATTTATCCTGGCAGATTTGCCTTTATCTTTAAGGCCCACCCTTTCCTGCGATCCTTTTATCGCTATGGTGCTCCGAACTACTGCTTACTGCTTGCTCCTTCTTTTTGGCCTTTCCGCGCGGGCACAGGTGCCCCTGGCGGGCCTCGATGCCTGGTTCCGCAGCGACCGGCTGCGCGACAGTGCGGGTGGGGTGCCGGTTTGGACCGATGCCGGGCCTTTTCACCGCGATGCCCGCTTTGCGGGCGACAGCGCTCCCCTGCTGCAGAAAAATGCCCTGGCGGGCTACCCGGCCGTGCGGTTCAATGGTCGGAACAACGGCCTGCTCACGCCACCTTTTGCCAGCTTCCCCGGCCGTCGGGGTACGCTTGTCCTTGTTGCGCGCATCGATGGCCGCAGCGCTTCCTCGGGCGTGGGCATGAGCAACCTACTCTCCACCTACCGCGGCCGGGGCGTGGTCTGGCAGTTTGGCGGCAACGAGAATAAATACAGTTACTACGATGGCGTGGGCGGCGAAGGCCTGGATGTAGGCAAGGGACAAGCAGGAGGCTGGCAGATCCTCACCCTCGTACGGGAAACGGATACCAGCATGGCCCTTTATTGCGGAGGGCGCCTGCAGGGTCAATTCAGGGTCGCCAACAATCAGCCGGATACCAATGCCCTGCGCATTGGCTTTACGGGCGACTTCGGCCCCGATGATATTCCCGAAGTACTCAACGGTGCGATCGCCGAAGTGCTCGTGTATGGCAGGAGCCTTTCCGAAGCGGAGCTGGAAACGGTTCATCATTACCTGGCAGAAAAATACGACCTCGCCCTGCAGCCCCTCCCGCTCTGGCAGCGCTGGTGGTTCATCCTGCTCGCCGGCATGCTGGTGCTGGCGACGGCCGTGCTGCTCACCCGGTATGTGCTGGCGAGGAGCTACCGCAAGAAACTGGACCGCCTCGAGCAGGACCGGGCACTCGAGGCCGAGCGCAACCGCATCAGTCGCGACATGCACGACGAGATCGGCAGCGGCCTGACGCAGATCGCCCTGATCAGCGATATGCTGCTTCACCAGCAGGAGGCGGCACCCGGCTGGCGGCGGGACCTCGAAACGATCGCTTCATCCTCGCGAAGGATGGTGCAGGGCATGAGTGAGATCATCTGGGCGCTCAACCCGCAAAATGATTCGCTGTCGGACCTCATGGCCTATATCCGGGAACAAACCCAGAATTACCTCGAGCCTTTCGATATCGAGCTGGAGATCGATTTCCCGGAGGAATTGCCCGAGTGGTCGCTCTCCCAATCTGTAAAACGCAACCTGTTCCTGGTGATCCGGGAGGCTGTGCATAATGCCCTGAAGCATTCGGGCGCCATGCGCATCCGTGTTGCCTTGCAGGCCAATACCTCGAAACTCGTGTTTTCGGTAGAGGACAATGGCTGCGGCATTGTTCATCCTGTTCGAGCCGAAGGAAATGGCCTGAGGAATATGTCGCGACGAATGAAAGAGATCGGTGGCAGTTGTGAAATTGCGTCAGGCGCCCGCGGTACGTTGATCCGTTTCATTTGGCCGGCAGCCCATTAAAAAAGCCCCTTTCGGGGCTTCAACGATTTGGTGCGATAGTAAATCAGACGTGCCTAGCCTTTCTTCTCCTCATTGTACTTCTTCTCAGCATCCTTCGCTTTTTTGAAGTCGAGCACGACGCCGTTGATGCAGTAGCGCAGCCCGGTTGGGGGTGGGCCGTCATCGAATACGTGACCCAGGTGCGATTTGCAGCGGCCGCACATGACCTCGGTGCGCTGCATACCATACGTATTGTCGGGTGCGTAGATGATGCTGCCCTTGCTGATGGGCTCGTAGAAGGAGGGCCAGCCGCAGCCGCTCTCGAACTTGGTATCGGAAACGAACAGGGCATTGCCGCAGGCCGCGCAGTAATAGGTGCCTTTATCCTTCAGGTTCTCCAGCGGCGAGCTCCAGGGCCGCTCGGTCCCCTTCTGGCGGGCTACCTGGTACACATCCGCGGGGAGGATCTTCTTCCATTGCTCTTCGGGAATATCCACTTTCGCGCTGTCGTTATTGGAGTAAACGGGGTTATTTCGGGAGGTATCCATAGCTTTTTTGTTTGACGATTGGGAATACGTGCAGAACTGCAACCCTAGTGCCAGTGGTAATAACAGCCAAATCGGTTTCATAGTTTAAAGTTACGGAAGGGAAGGCTGGATGGATTTAGCGGAAGTGTTAAGAGCGTTAACCGACCACCGACCACGGTTTGGGCATGGCTGCCTGATGGGACCTCTGCTTTTCCTACCCGTAACTGGACACCGTGGCTAATTTCACCGCAAAGACTTTTGTATGGGTCGCCTAAAGAAGTTGTGGCTTTTGGGGAGGTTGACCTTTGCTTCTGTTCATCACCCTAAGCGCGGAGGACGCAAAGAGCGGTGCCCGCCTGGGCGGGCGTAGAGGATCCTGCTTAACGTAGGTGTTGGGGCACTTCTCGCTTAGAAGTACTTGTATTCCGTGGGCGCTAGCGCCCACCTTCGCGGCCTTAGCGTCGGAGGGACAAGCAGAGGAACTGGCTGCCCCTTAACTGAATGAATCAAGCACAGAAGCGACCAAACCAAACTCTTTGCGTTCAAAAAACAAAGCCTAAAGCATTTATCCCTTAGCCAGGACAAGAGTCCGCTCAATATACGTGTCGACTGTGAGCGGTAAGCCGTCAA